>JBGCDC010000001.1:0-2386 GCA_045105055.1 Phycisphaeraceae bacterium
GCAAGTGGTAGCTGGCCCCGAGGATGTCGCCGGTCGCGTCGAGGATGGCGTACCAGGGCCCGAGTATCGGGCTGCCGTTGACGGTGCGTGAGTTGAACGTGCCGAGCATGGTGAGGAACTCGCCGATGAAGCCGTTGAGCCCGGGCAGGCCGACGGAGGCGAAGGCAAACAAGCAGAAGAAGAACGCCCACGCGGGCATGATCTTCGCGAGGCCGGACATGCGGTTGATCTCGCGGGTGTGGAAGCGGTCGTAGAGCATGCCGATGCACAGGAACATGCCGCCGGTGGCCAGGCCGTGGGAGAGCATGTAGATGAACGCGCCGGTCGCGCCGAGGCTGCCGGTGGTCGCGGTGCCATCAAAGGCGAAGAGGCCGAGGATGCAAAAGCCCATGTGCGAGACAGAGGAGTAGGCGATGAGTTTCTTCGCATCCGTCTGCACCCAGCAGATCAGCGCCGCGTAGATCACGCCGATGACCGCGAGGGCCCCGAGCCAGGGCGCGAGCGTCAAGGCTGCCAAGGGCAGCATCGGTATCGCTAGGCGCAGTAATCCATAAGGCCCGAGCTTGAGGACGAGCCCCGCAAGGTCGACCGACCCCGCCGTCGGCGCCTCGGTGTGCGCAAGCGGTAGCCAGGTATGAAAGGGGAACAGCGGCGTCTTCACGCCAAAGCCCGCCAAGAACGCGAGCATCACGAAGATCTGCGCCTCCATCGGCATCTGCCGACCGGCCGCCCAGAGTGCTTTGATATTGAACGTCCACTGGCCGGGGTACTCGGCCTTGCCCCATTCCTGAGGCGTCAGCTCCTCAGTGTTCTCGATCGGGTCGAACTCGATCGATTGATAGACTGCATCGAACTCGACAAGCTGCTCGGCATTCATCGTGCTCGGGTCGATGGTCGTGTTGAACCACGCGACATAGAGAATGCCGCCCATGGTGAGCAGCGACGCGGTGAAGGTGTAGAAGAAGAAGACGCGTGCGGCCTTGAGTTTCTCGCCGTGGCCGAAGATCCCGATGAGGAAGAACAGCGGGATGAGTGTGAACTCGAAGCAGACATAGAAGAAGATCATGTCGCGGGCGATGAATGTGCCGATCAACGCCGCTTCGAGGATGTGTAGCCAGAAGTGGAAGGTCCGCATGTCGCCTTTGACTTCGACAAGCGAGCCGAGGACGACGATGGGCATGAGGAAGGTGGTGAGCATGACCAGCCAGATGGACATGCCGTCGAGCCCGTAGTTAAAGCCGAGGTCCCAGCCGGGCACCCAGGGGATCTCGCCGACGAACTGCATCGAGCCGGGGTCGCTCCAGTCGAAGGAGAACGCGACGTAGAGCATGAAGCAGAACGACAGGGTGGAGGTCGTTGCGGAGTAGACCCATGCGCCTTTGCGTGTGCCGAGGATGGGGATCGGCAGCAGAAGCCCGAGCGCGAAGAACGCGGGCATGATCAGCAGGAACGGGATGGTGTAGGCTTCGGGGATCAAATCGTTTGGTGTTGGGTATTAGGTGTTGGGTGTGAGCATGGGCAGGCGGGGCTTCAGCCCGGCCTGTGTCACGATGCAAATCAATCAGGGAACTTATTCACAAAGGTGTACAACAACTTTAGCGGGTTACCGTCAGCAGAGACCAGTCCTCGGCTATCAACAAATGATTGCATCTGATTGAGTGTGCCTTCGATGACTTGTTTGATAACCGCGCAGCTTTCGTCGGGCACCTGGTCGCTCCACATCTGCAACATCACCTTGCCGCAGAACTCTGTCTGTGTGAAGTTGCCTGAAAACATATCGAGGACCTCGATGATGTGGTCCTGTACGCGCTCGGGCGTCTCGGTAGAGAGGTAGACCACGCACTGTAGACACGTCTCTTGTGCGTCGTTGGCGACGACTGTCATCACGGTCGGCATGACATGATCCGGCATATCCTCGGTCGCATCAAATTCAATGTGTGTTTTTTTTTCGTTTTCCGACATGGTCTAAAGCCTCGGAATAGTTGGGGTTAAAGCAGGAACAACAAAAGTAGTGCGATGGCGGCGACGCCTGCGATCATGCCTAGGCCGTAGCCTTGGAGTCGGCCGGTCTGAGCGGGTTGGACGGACTTGCCTAGGAGCCGCGGTGCCCAGCCGATGCTCATGACGGTGGCGTGGATCACGAGTTGATCAATCAGGTACAGGACCTGGCCAGCGATGAACAGCGGGCGAACGATGATACGGTCGTAAAACTCGTCGATGAAGTATTTGCCTTGAAGGATCGCGACCGGGCCCTTGAAGAGGCGGGCGGCTTTCTCAGCGTACTCGGGTTTATGCTTGTAGAACACGTATGCACAAGCGATGCCGCCGATGGCGCAGATACTGGACGCGATCATCATGAGCGTGTGGATTGTCTTCGCGATGCCTT
>JBGCDC010000002.1:0-8699 GCA_045105055.1 Phycisphaeraceae bacterium
CACTGAACAGCAGCAATACGAGACCTACGTCGAGGCGATCAAGTCGCTGGACGGCAAGCCGTTGACGATCCGGACGTTGGACCTAGGGGCGGACAAGATCGCGCCGGGGTTGATGGACCTGCACGACGAGGCGGAGCCGAACCCGTTCCTAGGGTGCCGATCGATCCGGCTGTGTTTGCAGCACCTGGACCTGTTCCGGACCCAACTCCGAGCGATCTTGCGGGCCTCAGCGGAGGGTCCGATACGGATTATGTTCCCGCTGATCTGCAACATCATGGAGCTGCGCCAGGCGAAGATGGTGCTGTCCGATGTCCGAGAAGATCTCGAAGATCAGGGCCTGGCGGTCGGTGAAGTCCCGATCGGGATGATGATCGAGGTGCCTTCGGCTGCCATCCAGGCCGCGGCGCTCGCCAAGGAGGTCGATTTCTTTTCGATCGGCACCAACGACCTGATTCAGTACACTGTGGCGGTTGACCGATCTAATGAACGGATCGCGAGCCTGTACACCGGGGCACACCCGGCGGTGCTGGAACTGATTAAAAACGTGGTCCGTGCTGCGAATCACGCGAAAATCGGGGTGAGTTTATGCGGCGAAATGGCCGGCGACCCCGAGTTTACCCTGCTGTTGTTGGGTTTTGGATTACGAACATTGTCGATCACCCCGCCGGCGATTCCCGGCATCAAACGGGTGGTCCGGTCGGTCGGGATCGAACGGTGCAAGCGCATCGCTCGTAAGGCCAGTAGCTTTGATAACGACCGTGAGGTGTTGAACTACCTCCGAGAGGAACTGAATCGAATAACGCCCGGGGCCGTTGCTGGACGGTCCATGAACTACTAGCCCTGGGACAACCGAACTGGCTCTTGGAACGATCGCCGCGCGGACCTGCGCCGGCTGAGCGGAGAGAGAGCCCCAAGACAAGGAAGTCTTGAGTTTTGAGAAGTAAGTCTTGCCATTTATCCGTGCATCATCCCTCGCCATCGCTGGCGAGTCGTTGTCGCGTGTAGTTGCTAGCTTTGCGTCTTGGGCCTCAAGCCTTAAACCATCGTGTCAAAAGAAATGCTCATCAACTTCGTGCCCGGCGAGGAATGCCGGATCGCGATCGCTGAAGACGGTAAGCTCGAAGAGTACTACCAGGAACGTGCCTCGGCACAGTCCCACGTCTCCAACATCTACAAGGGCCGAGTCACCAACATCGAACCGGCCATCCAAGCCGCGTTTATCGATTTTGGCCTAGAGCGGAACGGCTTCCTGCACATCTCCGACCTACACCCCAAGTACTTCCCGGGCAAAGACCGTGAAGACTTCGAAAAGGTCGGCAAAAAAACCGCGCGTCGCGATCGCCCACCGATGCAAAAATGCCTGAAGCGCGGCGACGAAGTCCTCGTGCAAGTGCTTAAAGAAGGCATCGGCACCAAGGGCCCAACGCTCACCAGCTACCTGTCGATCCCCGGCCGATTCCTCGTGATGATGCCGGACATGAAACAGCTGGGCGTCTCCCGTAAGGTCGAAGACGACGAAGCACGCAAAGAAACCCGCAAGATCCTCAAAGAGCTCGAGCCGCCAGGCGACTTCGGCTTTATTGTCCGCACCGCAGGGATCGGCCAGACGAAGACCGACCTGAAGCGCGACCTGTCGTACCTCGTCCGCCTCTGGAAAAACATCGAGCGGAATCAGAAGAAGATCAAACGCACTGGCGAGTTGTACGCCGAGTCTGACCTGGTCATCCGTACGATCCGCGATGTGTTCACTGCGGATACTGAGCGGGTCATCGTCGATGATCTCGGCGCGGCCCGTCGCGCGGCAGACTTCTTGCGTGTCGCTAGCCCGCGCTCCAAGACGGAGGTCGTGTACTACGACGATGCGGTGCCACTGCTGCACCGCAAGGGGATCGAACGACAGATCGGCCTGATCGGCGCACGCGAAGTGCCGTTGCCATCCGGCGGCGCGCTGGTGATCGATCAGACCGAAGCACTCGTCGCGATCGACGTGAACTCCGGCAAGAGCCGAAAGGCTCGCGATGCTGAGACGATGGCGCTGCACACGAACCTTGAAGCGGTCGACGAGATTTGTCGTCAGCTGCGTTTGCGCGACCTCGGCGGGATCGTGGTCAACGACCTCATCGACATGCGTCCCGCGGGCAACCGTCGCAAGGTCGAATCACGGATGCGTGACAACCTTAAGAAAGACCGTGCAAAAACCCGTGTCGGCCCGATCAGCACGTTCGGCCTGCTCGAGATGACGCGTCAGCGCATGCGGCCGTCGCTGCGTAAATCGATCCATGCAGAGTGTCGACACTGCGAAGGGCTCGGCTATACCCAGAGTGCCGAGTCGGTCGTGCTCAACGTGATGCGTCAGCTCGCGCTGATCATGCAGCGAGACGATGTCGCCCGGGTCGAACTCACGATCAGCCCCGACGTCGCATTCCAGCTGCTGAACCGTAAGCGAAACGAACTGACGCACATCGAAGAAGCTCACGGCAAGCAGGTGCTTGTCCGCGTGGGCGGTGGTCGTCTGGACTACATTGCCATCGATGCGTTCGACAATCGTAATCAGGCACTGGACACCGAAGAGGCTGACACGCTCAAGAATCTGCGCAAGGCGTCGGACACGACATACCGTCAACTCGACGACCCGGACCTGCCTGAAACTATCGTGACGGTGCTGGGCGAGAAAGATGAAGACGCTCAGCCGTCGATCGAAGATCAGAGCCACGATGATGAGCCTGATGCAAGCGATGACGAGCAAGTCTCCGATACAGAAGACAGCGCCAGCGACGATGAAGATCGGCCGAAGAAAAAGCGACGCCGACGTAGACGGCGCCGTAAGTCCGGCAACGCTGAAGATGCCTCAAACGACGAGCAAAACGAGAACAGCGACCCCGAAAGCTCATCGTCTGAAGTTAACGACGAGACACGTTCGGAAGATCGTACCGAAAACTCAGACGGCAACGATGCCGATGCTAACGGCGATGGCGACACTGACGAAGACGGTGCACCGAAGAAGAAACGCCGGCGTCGACGACGAGGCGGCCGAGGCCGTAAGAAGCGTGATGGTGATGCCGAGCAGAACGGCGAATCCTCCGGCGACGAAGACACCCAGTCTTCGTCATCGAACAATGAATCACAACAGCCTGAAGCCACATCGACAGATGAATCGGGCGAAGGTGCAGACGCTCCATCAGGCTCGGATGAATCACAGGCTGACTTAGGCGATAAGCCCAAGCGGAAGCGCACTCGGCGTCGCTCGAAGAAGAGCAGCGGCAGTGATGCGGCGAATGAAACGCCCGACGCGCCCAAGGCTGATAGTGATGCCTCTGCAACGGTAGCCGAAGCGACGAGCGATAAGCCTACCCGTGCCAAGCCATCGAAGAAGAAAAAGATCGTGAAGCGCAACGCTCCGCCGCCGGACGCCGCGAGCAATGGATACTCCAACCGCCGCTACGACGACAGGGAATAGCTTGAGCAAGCCTAGCGACCAACCCCGCCGCCTCATCGTGCTCGGCTCGACCGGGTCGATCGGTGTCAACACGCTCAGTGTTGTCGACCACCTTTCACGTAACGGGGTGGATATCGAGGTCGTTGGCTTGGCCGTGCGGTCCAGCACCAAGCTGCTCATCGAGCAGGCCAAGCGGTTCAACGTCAAGCACCTAGCTGTCGCCGACAAGACAAGTGCCGCGAAGATGCACGAAGCGATGCCCGAGGTCGAGATCTTCGCGGGCGAAGATGCGGCGTACCAACTGGTCAGACGCATCGAATGCACAGACGTCGCAGCGGCGATCGTCGGCATCGCGGGGCTGCCAGCTACGCTTGCCGCGGTCGAGCTTGGTCGACGGATCCATTTATCGAACAAGGAAACACTCGTTGCCGCGGGTGACTTGATCACGCGCAAGGCCGCCGAGAGCGGCGCCGCGCTGCTGCCTGTGGACTCGGAGCACTCGGCAATCTTCCAGTGCTTGGCTGGCGTGCACGAGCAGCCGCGATCCAAAGCGATCCGCCGAATCGTCCTCACCGCGTCCGGCGGCGCGTTCCGTGATCGTCCCCTCGAAGATATCCCTACCGCCACCCCTGAAGACGCGCTCAAGCACCCGACGTGGGACATGGGGCCGAAGGTCACGATCGACTCCGCGACCATGATGAACAAGGGCCTTGAAATCATCGAGGCGTGCTGGCTCTTCGGCGTCCCTGCTGAAAAAATCCAACCGATGATCCACCCGCAGTCGCTCGTGCACAGCTTCGTCGAATTGATCGATGGCACGGTACTCGCACAGTTGAGCCCGCCTGACATGCGCTCGCCGATCCAGACCGCGCTGACTTGGCCCGACCGCGTTGCGGGCTGCGGTGACAAGCTCGACTGGACCCGTCTAAGCGATCTCAATTTTTATCCGCCTTGCCCTGAGCGCTACCCAGCGATCGAGCTGGCCTACAAAGCCCTGCGTCTGGGTGGTACCGCGCCGGCCGTACTTAACGCGGCTAACGAAGCGGCAGTGCAAGCTTTCCTCGAACGCAAGATCGCGTTCGGCCGTATCGTCCCGCTGGTGGCCAGCGCGTTGGATGCGATCACGCCCGTGCCAGCCGAAGACTTAACGACGATCCTTGATGTAGACCAAGCCGCAAGGCAACATGTCCTTAATGAAGTAAGGGATACCGCGACGAAGAACAATGAGCCCCAGCCCGTACCCCATCCAGATTGACCACGCATATGAGCGGAAATGGAACCGTTACTCGTTGTGGGCCGCGATAACGACCTTAGCCGGGCTCGTGGCGACTATGATTGACCTGTTCCAGACCAAACAGTTCGGCCTCACAGGATGGATCGGCTTCTGCTCATTTGCCTTCGGCATCTACCTGATGAACCGCAAGCACCGCTCGATGTTAAAAAACTATGCCTGCCCAAACTGCTTGGCACCACTTGATACACCCCAGCCCCGAAAATTAACACACAACGAAACCGCCATCATGTTCGACTGCGAAAGGTGCCTGATCACTTGGGACACCGCGATGCGTGAGAGCGACGACTAAGACCCAAAAGTAAAAGCAAGAAGCAAACTATGTTCGGATTCCCACTCATCGAATTTATCTACCTGGTGCTCGGCTTCGGGTTCCTCATCTTCGTCCACGAGCTTGGCCACTTCGCTGTCGCCAAGTGGGTCGGTATCCGCTGCCCGCAGTTCGCCATCGGCTTTGGCAAAGCGATGTTCTCGTATCGCAAAGGCATCGGCATCCGGCGCGGATCGACCGAAGCAGAATATGAAAAGCGATGTACCGACAAGCTCAAAGCCGACGGCGTCACCCCCGCCGCCGACGGCCCGCACACAGGTACCGCGCGCATTGACACCGACGTCATCAAAGAAGAGCACAAGTCAAGCTACACCGGCAAACAGATGTTCGCCGTCGGTGATGAGCTTGGCCTAGGTGAAACCGAATACCGTTTGAACTACCTGCCCCTTGGCGGCTACGTCAAGATGCTTGGCCAAGAGGACATGGACCCTAACGCCGCGTCCGACGACCCCAACGCCTACAACGCCCAACCGATCTGGGCACGGGCCTGCGTCATCTCGGCAGGCGTCGTGATGAACATGATCTTCGGCGCGATCTTCCTCGCCATCGCGTTCATGATCGGCGTCGAGTTCCCTTCCGCGACCGTCGGCCAAGTCATCCCCGGCATGCCCGCCGCGACGACCTATGCCGAAGAGCACGAAGGCGACCTCCGCTACCTTGGATTGCAAGAAGGCGATGTCATCACGTCAGTCGATGGCAAAACGCCAGAGGACTTTAAGGATGTCGCGATCGCTGTGGCCTTAGGTACCAGCGATTCGACGGTGGAGCTCGTTGTTGAACGACGCGGGCTCGACGCGCCGCTCACATTCAACCTACAACCCGAGCGACAGAAGACCGGCGAAAAGATGCTCAGCGCAGGCTTCACGCCCGGGCCCGGCCTCCGTGTCGGCTACCAAAAAGAAATGGGTGGGCCGATCGTTCAGTGGTTTGAAGAACGCACCGAAGCAAAGCCCTCATCCGAGCGCGGCGAAGGCGAAGGCTTCCGCATTGCACAGGTCAACGGCGAGCCGGTCGAGAGCTACGGCGAGTACCTGCTCGCATTCGACCAGTCCGGCGGCAAGCCCGTCCTCGTGACGCTTTGGGACAACGCGGCGCCGAATGCATCGTCAGCTTTTGAAATCGCGGCGCTGCCCACCCTGGTCCGCTACCCCGACAAGCCCGCCAACCTGCTTGGCCTAATGCCCGCAGGCGAGATCACCTTCGTCGCCGAGGGATCCCCTGCCGAGAAGGCCAAGCTCAAGCCGAATGACATCCTCATCAAGGTCGGCCCACTTGATTGGCCAACCGACACCGGCGCGATCGCCGAGCTTGTTGGCAGCGATCCCAAAGCGGAGCACGAGATCATCGTGCAGCGCGATGGTAAAACGATCGAACTGGGCAAAGTGAAACCCGATAGCGATGGTAAGTTCGGCATCATCGTTAGCCCGGCCTACAACAACACTGTCATCGGCGGCGTGCTCGAAGATACCCCAGCTGAAAAGCTCGCCGGAACAGACCCCTTCCTCCCCGGCACGCGCATCACCCAGATCAACGACACCCCCGTCCAGAACTGGGCGGATGTGCAGCGCGTGCTTCAATCGATTGCCAGCCAGTCGGCCGAGAAAAGACCCGACGCGATCACGCTGAGCTACACCCTACCCATCGGACAAGCCGATCCCGAGCAGGCCGTCCTCCCCGTCTCCGCAAAGCAGTTCGACGAGCTCGCCGCCGCGGGCTGGCAGCCCGACCACGAGTCCTACCTCCCGCTGCAGGAGTTGACGCTGCTCAAAGCAGAGGGCCTAGGCGACGCGATGGCCATCGGCCTGGACAAGTCGCAAGACTTTGTGCTCCAGACCTACATCACCCTGCTCCGCCTGATCCAAGGCAACGTCAAGATCTACAACCTCCGTGGCCCGGTCGGCATCATCGATACCGGCACCACGATCGCACAGCAGGGCCTGCCGTACCTCCTGTTCTTCCTCGGCCTCATCAGCATCAACCTCGCGGTCATCAACTTCCTGCCGATCCCGATCGTTGATGGCGGGCACATGGTGTTCTTGGCTTGGGAGAAGATCACGGGCAAGCCGCCGAGCGAAAAGGTCCAGGTCTACTCGCTCTACGCGGGCCTGATGGTGATCGGGTTCGTCTTCATCGCGACGTTCTACTTCGACGTGTTGCGGCTGATCACCCGGTTCTTTTGAGTCTGAATAAGGCCTCGCCGCCGCTGGTTTTGTATACTGCCCCGCTTGGCAAAACAACAAAACAAATCGTCGCTCGCACGCATCCTCGTTCCCCTGGTCGTTGGCCTAGTGGGTGTGTTGGTTGTGCTGAGCCTAATGAACCCGCGCGAAGAGAAGCCCGGCGCCGATACCGACGCGCCGATCGCTCAGGCCGATCCAGCCAAGCCAGATAAGCCGGCGAAGCAAGAAGACACGCCAGCACCGGTCACCTCGGACTCATCCGACGAGCCCGACGCGGAAACCGATACCCCAGCCGAGCAAGAAGACCCTGTCGTCGCCGCTACTGAAGGTGGCGAAGCGGACGACGACGAGCCTGCCGCAACCGACAAGCTCAACAACCTCCGCCCCGCGTTTGTCGACAAGGTCGCCGACCTTAACGAACCCGGTGACCTGCTCACCCTCGGCAGCCTCGACCCCGAAGCAGGCTACGCCATCAGCGCACGGGTCAACCCCTACCGCGCGGCGATCTATGACCTGACCATTGTCAATAAGTTCCACAACGTCAACGGCGAAAAGCAGTACAAGCTGCTCAACCCGATCAGCTTTGACCTCGGCGACAAAAACTACCCCGAGGCCGGTAGCTACGCGGCCAAGAAGATCACGATCAACGGCCAAGACGTGCCGCTTGCAGAACTAAACCCCGACACCGGCGATTGGTCGGGCCACTGGCAAGTAACCTCCGCAACCAAAACTCAAGTAACCCTGTCGCTGAAGATCATCGCGGGCTCGGCGGACGCACCGACTGACATCGCGCAGATCGATCGCACCTACCGACTCGTCAAGGCCGACCAACTCGGCAGCCACACCATCAAGCTCACCCAGCAGGTCAAGAACCTCACCGATGAGCCGATGACGATCGTGTGGGAACAGATGGCCCAAGGCGGCGTCTACCACGCGACCAGCGACTACCTCCGCGGCCGAAGCCAGCAGTACGTGCTCGGCCATTTCGATGACGAGTACGACCCGTCTCGCTTCGCGATCTATGTCGATGGCGGCTTCATCCCCGAGCCCGACATCGTCGGCAAGCTAAAGAACCCAAGCGACAGCGGCAAGTGGGAGACGATCTGGCCCAACCCCAAGATCGACGCCCCCGAAACAAAAGAACTCGCTTGGCTCGCCTCCGAGAACCGCTACTTCGTCGCGATCAGCTCCGCGCCAGTCAAAGAAGTACGCGACGATCTTGAGCCCGCCGACATCACGTCGCTGCAATCGATCTACCCCGAGATCAGCACCGCGATCTACCCCACGGAGAAGCAGGCCCCGAAGATGTCCGACGAAAAACGTCGCGTCATCATCGACTTCACCAGCCAAGCCCTCACGCTCAAGCCCGGCGAGCAAACCAAGGCCAGCGACCTCTCGCTCGACCTCTTTGCTGGCCCGCGCGAGGACGAGCTCTTTGCGAAGCAGCCCTACCAAGCCCTG
>JBGCDC010000003.1:0-6716 GCA_045105055.1 Phycisphaeraceae bacterium
ATGATGGACGCCCCTTCGCGCCTTTAATGAAGGCGACCAGTGAGCCATTACGCACAACTGCGCCGCGTATTGAGAAATCTAGCCAGAGACGCAACCGCTACAACCCGTAAAGCTTCACATCGTTTTACCTATCTCACCAGCCCTCCGCAGGTGGCGTATCAATGTTCTGAGCAACGTATTTTCGGGTTCGCTTCTCAATACTGGGACATTCACTGAGCGAGGCGGTCGATGATGAAAGCATCGCCGATCATTGGGATGGGCTAGAAAGATGGGACATGCAAATTCACGCCGCTATATTCGACTTGCGTGGCACGTTGTTGAAAGACCCCGAGCCGCACTTCACGCTCAACGCAACCATGATGCAGGCCAAGAGCCTGCGCGTGGATCCGATCCGGTTTGCGTCGTGCTGGTATCACCACGCGCACCAGACCGTGGCGGATATCAAGCTGCCGTGGATCGAGTCGAACCTCCAAGCGGTGTGCGATGAGCTTGGGATCACGTTGGACCCGTTGATGCGTCGGCGGTTGGCCGAGCAGCGCGAGCAAGTGATCCGCCAAACGCTTAGGCCTCGGCGTGGTGCGGTGCGAATGTTGACACGGTTGCGTGCGGCCGGGATCAAGACCGCGGTCGTGGGCGATGTCCCGCCGGACGTTCGGTTGATGCTCAAGCAGACCGAGTTGGCCAAGCACTTGGACTTGGAATTGCTTTCGACCAGCGGCTCGTGCAAGCACACGGACCCGCGCGTGCTTCGGCACACGATCGCGCAGCTCGGCTTGCCGCCGCATACTTGCATGTACGTCACCGCGGGTGGTTTGGACGAGCTCGATACGGCCGACCAGTACGGCTTGCAACCCGTCGCATTCCGTGAAACAGAGGACGACGAATACATCACCGACTTGGTCGGCGGCTACCCCCGCGCGGGCACGATGATTGAGGTCTATTGGCACGCAACAGAAGGGGCTTCCGCGGTGGCTTAATCCACGGCGGGCAGCACCGGCTGCTGAGGCAACCGGATCGGGTCGTTGGTAATTGGGTTTGGCGCTTTTCGAGCCGTCGGCAGATCAGCCGGGGGCTCGATGCCATTGGCCGCCGCGTCATACAAAGGTAGCCAGCGCAAGTCGTTCTTCGTCGCGGGGAAAGGCGATGCGATTGCCAGTTGGTCTGCTTGGATGCGGTAGCGAAGTTCTTTGCCAATCGGCTTACGCTCATCATCCCAAGTCAACTCGCGGTAAACGAGTTGGTGCTGATCGCCATCCGTCCCGGTGTACCACCAATTCACAACGACAGGTGGCTTCACGTTGGGATCTAAACGAAGTGGGACGATCGACAGTACGCCCTCAGCGAGTTGGGTATCTAGATAACGCTGATCCAGCGCAGGGCGATCGATCAGCTGGGCTTTGGCGCAGCCCGACATGACGATCAAAAGCGTCACTAGGGCCAGCCGCAGCATCAGCGTGTCAGACCCGAATTGTTGCGTCGCTCGCTTCTGCGTTGCGGGGCCTCTTCGTTCGTCTGCGGGCTGCCGACAAGGTCGGCGTTGGTTGGGAAGCGATCGATCGCTTTGAGTAGTTGCTCGACCTGCATGACCGGGTTCATGTTGAGGAGTCGGCGACGCAGCGCGTTGACGGTGGTCAGCTCTGCCTTGGGGATGAGCCGGTCTTCGTTGCGTGTGCCCGAGGCGGCGAGGTCGATCGCGGGGAAGATACGCTGCTCCGCGATCTTGCGATCGAGGATGAGCTCCCTGTTGCCCGTGCCTTTGAACTCTTCAAAGATGACTTGGTCGCCACGGCTGCCGGTATCGACAAGGGCCGAAGCGATGATGGTGAGCGAGCCGCCCTCTTCGAACTTACGCGCGGCACCGAATATCTGCTTAGGGATCGTCATCGCGCCAGCATCGAGGCCGCCTGACAACGTTCGGCCAGTGGATGCCATGTTTGGCGCGGTGTTGAACGCTCG
Organism: Phycisphaeraceae bacterium; assembly: GCA_045105055.1. Classification (GTDB taxonomy): domain Bacteria; phylum Planctomycetota; class Phycisphaerae; order Phycisphaerales; family Phycisphaeraceae; genus JAHQVV01. Next base: position 1,957 of record JBGCDC010000003.1, read on the forward strand.
GCCAAGCCGGGTCAGCGAGTCCATCAGCACGACGACGTCCTTGCCCATCTCGGCGAGACGTCGGCAGCGTTCGATCGCCGCGATGGCTAGGCCGCAGTGGCGCTCGGGCGTGTGGTCGTTAGACGATGCCCAGACGGTACACGGCACGTTTCGGCGGAACTCGGTGACTTCCTCGGGACGTTCATCGATGAGCAGCGCGTAGACATCGATCTCGGGGTGGTTGGTCTGGATCCCCATCGCGATGTTTTGGAGAAGTGTGGTCTTACCGGCTTTGGGCGGGGAGACGATCATGCCGCGCGTGCCGTAGCCGATGGGACAGAACAGGTCGATGAGCCGACAGGCCGGTGGACAGCCGGGGTACTCGAGTGTGAGCCTAGGCTCGGGCATGATGATGGTCAGGTCCGCAAAGTTGCGTAGGTTGCCGAACTCTTCGGGGGTCTGGCCCTCGATCTTGATGATGTCGTTGACGCGCTTGGCGCTGGGGTCGATGGTGCTGTACTTGATTTTCTTCTGCTTGCCGCCGCCGCGCTGATTTTGCTGCGGGCCGCCGCCGAAGGGTTTACCCAGTGAGCACTCGATCATCATGCCGGGACGCAGGTCGTATTTCTCGACGAGGTGGCTGGCGACAACAGGGTCGGTGGGGTAAGCGAGGAAGGTGTTTTCGAGTTGGCGGAGTCGGCCGTCGGACTTGGGGCCTTGCTCGTAGATGCCGGAGACGAGTTCGAGCGTCTCGGGCTCGCCGCCCTCTTGACCGCCTTCGGTCGAGGTACCTTCGCCGGTGGAGGACTTTCGCTTTCGGCGTCGACGGCGTCGGTTCTTAGGCTTGCCCTCGCCGTCTTCGGTGCCCTCGGTGGGTTGATCACCGGCGGGCGAGGTGTTGCCGGTGGCGGCACCGGGCTGCGGGTTCTCCTCGGTCGCAACTGCGGCGGGCGCATCTTGAGCGTCCTCCGCCTTTGGCGAGGTCTTCAGTTCCTTGTCCGTTTTGTCTTGGCTCATGCCTGTGTCACTCGTGGCAGAGGGCGATTGGCCCCGCCTGGTGAACAGAATCTGGTGGTCAAGGCGATGGCATCATCGGCCTTATCACCACCATCACGCGCGGTCGATCCAATGGATCAAAATCCGCTCGTGTGGAGAAAATAGACTAGCGTCGTACTCCGTCACCCCTTACCCGCAACGAACGCTGCCAAAACAAACGGCTGCGTCAGTTGACGATGAAAACCCGATGGGATTGCGACAATCTGTCTTTTAGGCACGACCACATCGCGGTACATATGCCAGCCATCAGATGGAAAGGGGCTCGTAGGGCCGGCATCGAGCCGAATCCTACTGCCATGTTTTACCCGCATCGGCTGGATTGATCAAGTCCTTAAACCCCCGTGCCCCGGCGACCCCCTTTCACACCGCCTGGACCCCGATAAATAGGGCATAACACCGTGGCAAGAGCCTTTATCAAGGCTAGGGCATATCGCTTGGCACATCGATCTGATAACGTGGTCTCATGTCGCCCGCTGGCTATCTCGCGCTCTATTGTGTGATTATCGTCTTCTCCTCCCTGCTGGGCGGCTGGATCCCCCTGCACGTCACGCTCACGCACAGACGCCTACAAATCGCCAACTCACTCATCGGCGGGTTCATGCTCGGCATCGCGCTCTTGCACATGCTCCCCCATGCCATGATGTCCAAGAACCCCTTCGACCAGCTCATGCTCTGGATGGTCGCGGGCGTGCTCACCATGTTCCTGCTCGAGCGATTCTTCCACTTCCATCAACACGACCTGCCGAGCCACCCGCCGTCCGCGCACGAAGACGGCCACGACCACAGCCCAGAAAACAAACACGTCCACGGCCCGGGCTGCGAACACGACGCCGAACCCGTGGCCGTCGAAGACTGCGACGAAGACTCCACCGAGACCCCCCACTACGACCACAAGCCCAAGCTGTCTTGGTCGGGCGCCGCGATCGGGCTCATCCTGCACTCGCTCATCGCTGGCATCGCACTGGGCGCGTCGATGGCGTCCGATGGCGATGTCGCTTGGCCGGGGCTGGCGCTCTTTTTGGTGATCATCTTCCACAAGCCGTTCGACTCGATGACGCTGCTAGCACTGGTCGCATCGACGGGCTGGTCGCGCAAGGCCGGGCACCTGATCAATGCGCTCTTTGCCTTGGCGGTGCCGATGGGCGCCGCGATCTTCATGCTCAACTTCGCCAACGAGCACGATGCCCACTCCATGGCCGTGGGCAACGCACTCGCCTTCACCGCGGGCGTGTTCCTCTGCATCGCCCTGTCGGACGTCTTACCCGAACTACACTTCCACAGCCACGACAAGTTCACGCTGACCGCAGCGCTCATCATCGGCCTCGCCATCGCGTGGGGCATCGCCCACTTCGAGATGAAACATCACGATCACGATCACGGGGCGATGCCTCAGACGCAGGAATCCCACGGCATTGCCTCCTGCAACGCCATGGGCTTAATTAGAGAAAAAAATATCTAATAACAAGCCCGCTGCGTTGCTGAAAGCAATGCTGCGGGACCGACCGCGATATAGCGACAAACAATGCGTACAATAGTCCGCTATGCCCACCGCACCCACCCCAACCGAAATTAACTCCGTCGCCTTTGTCTCATTAGGTTGCCCGAAGAACCTTGTGGACTCCGAGAAGATGCTCGGGCTGCTTGCAGAGGACGGGATCACGCCCGTACCAGCCGACCTGATGGATCAGGGTGAGGCCGACGCGGTGGTTATCAACACCTGCGGCTTCCTCGAAGCCTCGAAGATCGAATCGATCGATGAGATCAACCAAGCCTCGGAACTTAAAAAGCAAGGCAAGATCAAGCGCGTCATCGTCGCGGGCTGCCTCGTCCAACGGCATAAAGCGAAGATGCTCGAGTGGTGCCCGGACATCGATGCGATGGTCGGCGTGTTCGACCGCGACCGAATTGTCACCGCGGTGCGCGGCGCAGACAGCACGGGCGCTGCCGCTTCAGCGGCGGCGCGAGAAGCCTCAATCGAGCTCCCCGTCTACAGCTCTATCGCATCGAACGCGACGATCGCCAAGCAAAACCGCGCGATCACTGGCGGCAACGAATTAGGCTACTTCGAAGACGACAACGCTCGCCTCCGCCTAACGCCCCGCCACTACGCCTACCTCCGCATCTCCGAGGGCTGCAACCAAGGCTGCGCGTTCTGTACGATCCCATCCATCCGCGGACGCATGAGATCCAAGCCCGTCGACCGCATCCTCAGCGAAGCGACCGAGCTCTTTAACGACGGCGCGTTCGAGCTCTCGCTCATCGGTCAAGACACTACCTCCTACGGCGAAGACATCGGCTACGGCGGCGGACTCTCGGGCATGCTCACCGAACTCGACAAACTCGCGGGCCAATTCGGCGGGGCCTGGCTTCGACTCATGTACGCCTACCCGTCGTGCTTTACCGACGAGATGATCGACACGATCGCGTCGCTGAAGCACGTCCTGCCTTACATCGATATGCCGCTGCAACATATCAACGACGAGGTCCTCGACAACATGCGTCGCAAGACCTCGCGCAAGCTGATCGAGACGCTCCTCGCCAAGCTCCGCGACCGCATCCCGAACATGACGATCCGCACCACCTTCATCTCCGGCTACCCCGGCGAGACAGACGCTCAACACAAAGAGCTCGTCAAGTTCGTCAGCGACTTCGGCTTCGAAAACATGGGCGTGTTCCCCTACTCACGCGAGCCGGGCACCAAGGCAGGCGCAGCATTCGACAAAGGCGGCGCAATCCCCGACGACGTGATCCAAGCACGCATCGATGAGTTGATGGGCACACAGCAGCAAGTCGTCTTCGATCGCAACGACGCGATGGTCGAGTCGGGCGAAGTGTTTGATGTGCTGATTGATAGCGAGTTCGCCGAAGTCGAGTACGAGGGGATCAAAACCCCGATGATACGCTTCGCGGGCCGAACCTATCAGCAGGCCCCGGACATCGACGCCACGACCTACGTCGACGCCAAAGCCGTGTTCGCACCCGGCGAAGTCGTCCGCTGCCAAATCGTCGACTTCGACGGATACGACCTCATCGCAAGACCCGTCGATGAACTCGAAGGCAAGGTTTCGCTGACGCTTTTGTAGGTTTTATCGTTCCCCGCGTCATCGAGTTTGGTACAAACGCGTCATGGACGATATCGATAAAAAAGCAATACTTAAGGCTGTCTTCAACCAGTATCAACTTTACTGGCGCGGGATCCACGGCGTCGAGCATTGGGCACGTGTGATGCATAACGGGCTACTCCTTGCAGATCAGGTGAGTGCAGACCGTCGCGTGGTGACGCTATTTGCACTGTTTCATGATGCTTGCCGATTGAACGATGGGTACGACCCACAACACGGTTCACGTGGTGCGGCGTTCGCCCTCTCGCTTCGTGGCAAGCTTTTTGATCTTGATCTACCCGCGATGGAGATGTTGCACTACGCGTGCTGCCGACATACCGATGGACTGACGGAAGCCGATCCGACTGTCCAGGTCTGCTGGGATGCAGATCGTCTAGATCTTGAGCGGGTCGGCATGACTCCTTTGCCGCGATATCTCTGTACCGAACAGGCAAAAGATCCTGCAATCATTGAGGCTGCTTCCCGCCGAGCATGCTCTGGAAAACACCCCGATTGCCTTCCAGGCCTACCCAACGGTTTTCAATCCTGAGAAAATACTAGCCACTTCGCAGCCGGACATGAAAGGCGATCAGTTCCCCTTGCTATAGCCGTTTTCTGTGATAG
>JBGCDC010000004.1:0-16675 GCA_045105055.1 Phycisphaeraceae bacterium
AATGATGTAATGCTCGGCCAGCGTTGTGGGCTGATCGGTCTCATCGACACTGAGCTCGATCTCATAGTCCTTGCCAGCTTTTTCGTGAACCTCTTTGATGTAGTCGGCAAGTTTAAGGGCGGAATTGATCGCCTTGCCATACTTGACCGCACAACGCATACAAGCTTCTTCATCAAGCTTGATCACCGTACCGTTGGGCAGTGTGATGTCTTTGCCGAGATAGCCGTCGTACCACGCTACGTCGCCGCGGATGTCGGCAAACTTTGTACGAAGCGTCGCCTCGTCATAGCTGTCAGATTTTTCATCGACGTCGTCTGATGGATCAATCGTGAAAAAGGGGAAGCCGACGGCGGCGGTACGGTCGACATCTTCGGGCGTCTTGAGGTGGTCGGCATCGGCACCGATCGGGCCGTCCCAACCTGAAGCGATCGCGGCGTCCATTGCATCATTCATCACGGCGATGGGCTCCCGTACCGTACGCGCCATCTCGCGGATGGATTGCTGTGGATACATCGGCAGGATGCCTTCGCCAGCCTCCTTCATCGCAAGGACGTGGCCGGGGGTTGCTAAGCCGATGCGGTCGCCGAAGCCGAAACTCGCAGCGATACCAAGGGTGACAGGGGTTTGTTTCGTGGTCATCGTTGCCTGATTCCGTTAGACGAGTTTCTTGATAGTTTCAATGGTGGTCTTAGCACAAGTATCCGCATCGGGCAGCGGGAAGGCCTCGGCACAGAGGTAGCCTTCGTAGCCGATTGCTTTCAGTGCAGCGACGATCGGGCCGTGGTCCATGTGGCCCAGGCCAGCGGCCTTGCGATTCGAGTCGACGAAATGGACGTGGCCGACGTGTCTGCCCGCTTCACGAATCGCTTGGGCAATGTCTGCCTCTTCGATATTCATATGGAACAGATCGGCGAGCAGCTTGACATTGTCCGTCGTGAGCGACTCGAGGACTTCAACCCCCTCGGCGAGCGTGTTAAAAAGATTCGTCTCGTAGCGGTTTAGTGGCTCGTAAAAGAGATTTTGCCCTTTCTCCTTGGCATATGGGCCTAAGGCATCGAGCGTTTCTTTGAGGAACTGAATCGCTTGTTCGTGGGTGGTGCCGTCGCCGGACCTGCCTTGCATCGAGCCGATGATCGCCGGGGCATCGTACTGCGCGGCAAGATCGATGACGCCTTTGACGTACTCGATGGCCTTCGCACGCTTGCCAGCATCGGCGTCAGTTAACGAAAGCGTATGCTTGACCCACCCCGCACCGGTACCGATCGCTGCGAGTTCAAGGTTGTGTTTATCCAGCAAGCCCGCAAGATCGGGCAGCGGATCGAACGAAGGGCCGAAAATTTCACCCGCGTCGAATCCTGCTGCTGCCGCGCGGGCGCATCCGTCGGCTAGGCCATCGTGATAAACGAACGGGCCTTTGCGGGCTTCTTCAACGAGTGAGATGGTGATAGCGGATTTCATATACGTTCCCTGCGGTAAAAGTTAGTCCATCTCGATGACGGTCTTGATCGTGCCAGGAGCGGGCGTGATGAGTTCGACGAACTGCTCGGGGACATCGTCGAAAGCCATGCGTCGTGTGACCCATGGGCCGGTGTTAATCTTGCCCTTCTCGATCAGGTCGATGATGTAAGGGAAGTCCTTGGGCAGCGCGTTTCGGCTGGGCAGGATCGGGACCTCTGGTTTATGGATATTCACGTGCGGAAAGACGAGGTCCTGCTTCGTGATGCCGACGTAAACCAGCCCGCCGGTCGGGGCACAGTACTTCATCGCGTTGGACATCGAGCCTTGGTGCCCAGTCGCATCAACAACAAGGCTAAAGCCGTTGCCGTGCGTGAAGGCTTTGACTTGCTCCATTTCTGAGCCGTCTTTTTGCGGAACGATGCCGCAGGTGACGCCGTAGGTTTTTTCGCAGAAATCGAGGCGGTCTTGGCTGAGGTCCATCACTGCGATCCGAGCGCCCTTAACCTTCGCGAACTCAAGCGCAGACAAACCAATCGGCCCGGCGCCGATGATCAACACGTCGTCACCTGCTTCGACGCCACCGCGATCAATCGCGTGGCAACCGATGGCTAGTGTTTCAACAAGCGCGAGTTGTTCGTAGCTGAGGTTGTTGCCGACGTGTAGTTTGTCGGCACGGATGTTGAATCGTTCGCGCAGGCCGCCGTCGCACATCACGCCGATGACTTCGAGCACGGTACAGCAGTTCGTGTTGCCCTTCTTGCAGGGATAGCACTCGCCGCAGTTCATGTAGGGCTCGACCGAGCACTTGTCGCCGACCTTGACATTCGTGACGCCTTTGCCAACAGCGACGACCTCGACGCCGAGCTCATGGCCGGGGATGCGTGGGTATTTAAAGAAGGGAAACTTGCCGAGGTAGCCGCCCAAGTCGGTACCGCAGACGCCGACACGGTGGGTCTTGACTTGTGCTTGGCCGGGCCCGGGCGCGTCAGGCGCATCGGTTTGAGTCGCACGGATTTTTTCAGGTTCGTCGAAGTAAAGGGTTTTCATAGGTTCTCAACCGAGGTTGGTCGGCAGCGGGTTGGTGGGCGTGTCGTTGTTTTCGGGTAAGCCCTCGATGTGGTGCCAGTTGTGAATCGGCTCAAGGATTTTTTCCACCTCGGCGACAAGCGATTGATCCATCGGCTCGTCAGCCCACTGGGCCCATTGACGGATGCGGTCGGGGTTGGCTGAGCCAGTGATGCAGGTCGCAAAGCCGGGGTGTGCTAGCGAATACTGCAGCGCGAGTTTGGCGATATCTGTGCCCTGCTCTTTGCAGAAGTCGACCGCCTTCTTTGCGACCGCGCGGACCTCGGGGGTTGCCTTGTGCCACTCGGGCAAAGGTGCACCGGTGAGTAGCCTTGCGGTAAACGGCGCGGCGTTCATCACGCCGACGCCCTTTTCTGCGCAAGGCCCAAGCAGTTGCAAGGCCATGTCGTTCTGCAGCGTGTAGTGGTTGTAGCTCAGCACGACATCGAGGTCCGCCCACTGCACCGCATTCAACAGCGTCTTGATCGGGTAGCAGCTTGCACCGATGTAGCGGACTTTACCTTTCTCGATTTGTTTCTTGAGCGCGGGGACTGCCGAATCGATCGCTTCTTTGGAATTGAGAAACTCGATGTCGTGGAGGATCACGATGTCGAGGTGGTCGACCTTCATGCGTTCGAGCGAGATATCGACGCTTTCCGCGACGCGTTTGGCGGAGAAGTCGAAGTGGTCAGGGGCATATCGGCCGAGCTTCGTGCAAAGCGTGTAGCTATCGCGGTCAAGCTCAGGCAGGACTCGGCCAAGCATTACCTCGCTCATCCCTCGCCCGTAGTAAGGCGACGTGTCGATGAAATTCATCCCGACATCCATCGCAACATGCACTGACTGCAAGCACTCGTTCAGATCCACATTGCGGAACTCTGCACCGAGTGACGATGCGCCAAAGCCTAGTTTGGTAGCTTGGATGTCTGTTTTGCCTAGCTGTCTTTTTTCCATGGTCGACCTCGCGATGGGGCCGTGCATGATATCAGGATCAGCTAAGCCATTGAGCCACTTGCGGAGCGAAGTAAGTCAACACCATGTCCGCCCCGGCCCCGCGGATGCCTGTGAGCGTTTCCATGACGAGCGCTTGCTCGTCGAGTCCGCTGGTGGCGGCAGCGGCTTTGATCATGACGTATTCGCCGGAGACCTGATACGCCGCGATAGGTAGCGTGGTGACTTCTCGCATCTTTGCAATCACATCGAGATACGGGCCAGCGGGCTTGACCATCACGATGTCCGCCCCCTCGGCCTCGTCCAATTCCAACTCACGCAAGGCCTCGCGTTGATTCGCGGGGTCCATTTGATAAGTGGCTTTATCTTTGGGGATCGGCTTGCCAGTGGATTCACGCGGCGCGGAGTCGAGTGCGCCGCGGAACGGGCCATAAAACGCCGAGGCGTATTTGGCGGTGTAGCTCATGATGGCTACGTTAGTGTGGCCCGCGTGATCAAGTGCGGCGCGGATCGCGCCGACTCGGCCGTCCATCATGTCGCTCGGCGCAACGATGTCGGCACCGGCCTCGGCATGACTAATCGCTTGCTTGCACAGCACCGCAATTGTTTGATCATTGAGCACTTCGCCGGTGGATGACACGATGCCGTCGTGACCATCACTGTTGTACGGATCCAGCGCGACATCGGTAATCACAGCAACCTCAGGCACGGCTTGCTTGACGGCCGCGATGGCTCTTTGGGCCAAACCATCAGCGTAATAAGCATGCTCGCCAGTCTCGGTTTTTTGATTGTCAGGTACCTTGGGGAACAGCACGACCGCATTGATACCCAAGGCATAAGCACGCTTCACCTCTTCAACCAACCCCTCAAGCGACCAGCGATTTTGCCCGGGCATCGCGTCGATCGGCTCGGTCTTGCCATCCTGCACAAACAGCGGGTAGATCAAGTGCGAGGCATCGAGCGACGTCTCGCGCGCCAATCCACGGATCGCCGCTGTCCGGCGGTTGCGACGCGGGCGCGATGACAAATCAAGATGTTGTTGAGGTATGTTGGACATGAAACCATCTTAAGTGGGGCAAGTTGCTACTAGTTACGGCTTACCGTACACCTCATCGGGATCAAACGCTTTATCAGCGACGATCGACATCTGCACCGGCTCATTCGTTTCGCCGACGCCGGTCGGGATCGCTCGGTAAAAGCAGTTGGGGTAGCCGACGTGGCAGCTTGCTTGTGCCCCGCCACTTGTCGCCTCGCCGATAGTGACCTTTGCGACGACGGCAGACTGGTCGCAGTTGGTGGTGAGCTCGACGAGTTTTTGCGTCATACCCGAGGACTCGCCTTTGAACCAGAGCTTGCCGCGCGAGCGGGACCAGAAGTAGACGTAGCCGGTCTCGATAGTTTTGGTCAGCGCGACATCGTTCATGTAGCCGAGCATGAGGACTTCGCCGGTCTCGGCGTGTGTCGAGACGCAGGGGATCAGGCCATCAGCGTTGAACTTTGGGCAAAAGCCGGGCCCCTCTTCGAGGGCTTTTTTGTCGTCGGGTCGAGGGGTGAAGTACGGGCTAGTGGGCATGATTTGGCTCAATCGATTTCGCGTCGTTCGGGTTGTGATTATAAGCCGGGCGAGTGAAGTGTCGCGTTGGGATGGCTAGTTGGAGGGGTATATATTAGACTGCTTGTCCTGTTATGAGGCCGATCGCCAGCCTGTGTGACTTGTTGGACCTTTATTAGATTCACTTCCTTGACTCGTTTCGAGACCCGAGCCTGCTTATGACTGATCAAGAACACTCATCGACCGCGCCATCCTCGGCGAGGTCTGAAGCCGAGGCCGAAGCGCTCAAACGCTACTGGCGAGCCAATGTCACCATCATGTCCGTACTGCTTACGATCTGGGCGATCGTCGGGTTAGGCTGTGGCATCCTCTTTGCAGATGTGCTCAACCAATTCAAGCTCGGCGGGTACCCCGTCGGCTTCTGGTTCGCTCAACAAGGCTCGATCATGGTCTTTGTCCTGATCATCCTGACGTACTGCATCCTGCTGAACCGCTTGGATAACAAGCACCATGACGAGCTCGAAAAAATTAAGCAGGACGGGGGTGCGGCATGAGTCTTGAAACTTGGACGTACATCTTCGTTGGTATCACCTTCTCGATCTACCTCGGTATCGCTTGGCTTAGCCGAGTGAAAGACACCAAGGGCTTCTTCATTGCTGGCGGCGGCGTTCCTGCTCCGGCGAACGGCATGCCGACGGCGGCGGACTGGATGTCGGCCGCATCGTTCCTCTCCATGGCCGGGCTGATCTCGGGCATGGGCTTCGCGGGCGGTGTCTACCTCATGGGCTGGACAGGCGGGTACGTGCTCCTCGCCCTGCTGCTCGCGCCTTACCTGCGCAAGTTCGGCCACTACACCGTGCCCGACTTCATCGGCGGACGATATGACTCCTCGACCGCGCGACTCATTGCCCTGCTCTGCGCGATCTTTATCAGCTTCACTTACGTCGTCGGCCAGATGAAAGGCGTCGGCGTCGTGTTCTCCGTGTTCCTCGGCGTCGCACCAGCGGTCGGCGTCGCCATCGGCATGGCCATCGTCTTTATCTACGCCGTCTTCGGCGGGATGAAGGGCATCACCTATACCCAGGTCGCACAGTTCTGGGTGCTCATCACCGCGTTCCTCATCCCGGCGGTGGCGATCTCGCTCAAGCTCACCGGCGAGGCGATCCCGTCGATCGGCCTAGGCAGCCAAGTGCTCGAATCGGTTGACCCGGCACGGCCGTTCCTCCTCGACAAGCTCTCATCAATTAACGAACAGTTCGGCTTCGCCTCCTACACCGAGGCATACGCGGAAAACGGCGGGTGGAATAAGCTCAATGTGTTCTGTGTCTGCCTCGCACTCATGGCGGGCACCGCGGGCCTGCCGCACGTCATCGTCCGCTTCTACACGGTCAAGAGCGTCAAGGCGGCGCGTTGGTCCGCGTTCTGGGCGCTGCTGTTCATCTCGATGCTGTACCTTTGTGCACCGGCTGTCGCCGCGTTCGCTCGGTACTACATGATTGACGAAATCGCGGGCCTCAACGGCTCTACGGAAACCGAACTGCCGGAGTGGTACGACAAGTGGGCCGACCTCGGCTATATCGCTTGGGTTGACTTTGATGGCGATGGCAAGGTCGCGTTTACGAACAACCTAGAAGACAAGCCTGTGACGCTCACACTGGTAGACGACGAGACGCTGGCAAAGCGCGATGTAGTCGTTCAGCCCAATGAGCTGATGCGGATATTGAAGGTGCCTGCGGATACGCGCGAGCAATTAATCGAAGACCCTGACGCATGGATAGCGGCGAACGGCGGCACGGCGGACGGCGGCGCCGCAGCGAAAGCAACCCTGCTTAGCTTCGGCGCAGCGCACCACCCTGACCGCGACATCATCGTGCTGGCGACACCTCAGATGGCGGAGCTTGCGGACTGGATCGTGGCGTTTGTGATCGCGGGCGGTCTCGCGGCGGCTCTATCAACGGCGTCGGGCTTGCTGCTGGTGATCTCTTCCTCGGTCTCACACGACCTCTACTACAACATGATGAACCCGCAGGCCAGTGAGAAGCAGCGGCTGCTCGTTGGGCGCGTGGCGATTGGCGTGGCGTTATTGATCTCGGGGTACTTCGGCGTCAATCCGCCGGGCTTTGTTGGCGAGGTCGTCGCGTTTGCGTTCGGCCTAGCCGCGGCCAGCTTCTTCCCCGCCATCGTGCTGGGCATCTTCAGCAAGAAGGTCGGCACCGTCCCGGCAGTCACGGGCATGCTCGTCGGCATCATTTTCACCGCGTTCTACATCACGACGCAGAAAGCCGATGTCATCCTGCTCAACCCCGAGATCGCTGCGGCTATCTTCGGGCCTGAAGGCCAAGGGCTGCGTGTGCCGTGGTTCTTTGGCATCAATGCTCAAGGCATCGGTACAATCGGCATGCTGCTCAACTTCATCGTAACGCTAAGTTTGACACCGTTTTGCAAGAAGCCAAGCGAGAAAATTAGACAGCTCATCGACTCGGTCCGCGAGCCGGAGAAGGCGGGCGAGGGCCTAGATATCGAAGCGGCGGATATCCACTAAACAGGCTCGGGGCCTGCGCCTTGATGCTTGAAGTTGGATAGTAAAAGCATGTTGTATATTCAACATGCTTCAGGACTCCAACCTCAGTACGCCCACGGTTTGACCCAATCTGCGGCTTCGGCTACATTTATGGGCTCGGCGTACGGCCCATATGTGGTCTTTGCGCCACCCAAGCAACAGAAAAAACACCCTTATTCAGGTAAACAGCCATGCTGCCTAAACAACGAATCAGCCGAACCCGTGGTCGACTCCGCCGCTCACACGATGCGCTCACCCCGCGTGCCTCTGTGGGCTGCGCCAGCTGCGGCGCACCGAAGCTGCCTCATGCAGCTTGTGCCGAGTGTGGCTTTGTGCGTCCTGGTCTAAAGATCACGGCAGGCTCCAAGTCTGCTGAGTAATTTGATCGTCGAAGCTGACCTCACCACCGCGACAGGGGCACGACGTGCGTATTGCTATTGATGTAATGGGTGGGGATAACGCTCCAGACGCGATCCTCAAAGGTGCGCTCAGCGCCATCAAATTGCTTAGCGATGGCGACAAGCTCGTCCTCGTTGGTGACAAAGAAATTATTACTGAGGCGCTGGAAGAAGAAGGCTTCTCCAACGACCCTCATATCGAGATTGTCGCGACCACGCAGGTCATCGGCATGGGCGATCCCCCGATCTCTACGCTACGAGAAAAGACCGACAGCTCGATCGTCAAGTGGGGCTGGCTCGGCTCGCCTCGCTCAAAAGAAGAGCGATGCGACGTGATCATCTCCGCAGGCAACACCGGCGCGTGCGTTGCTGCCGCGCAGATGTCGATGCGTCGACTACCCGGCGTCCACCGCCCCGGCATCGCAGTCACCATCCCGACGTTTTACGGCCCGGTCGTCGTTTGCGATGTCGGCGCGAACCCCGAGCCTCGCCCAACCCACCTGCACCAATACGGGCACATGGGATCGATCTTTGCCGAGCGCGTGCTTGAGATCGACAACCCGACCGTCGCGCTGCTCTCAATCGGCGGCGAAGAAGGCAAGGGCAACCAACTCACCCGCAGCACGCACAACCTCCTCAAGGCAGACGACTCGGTCAACTACGTCGGCTACATCGAGGGCCGCGAGATCTTCGAAGGCAAAGCAAACGTCATTGTCGCAGAGGGCTTTACGGGCAACGTTGTGCTGAAGCTCGCCGAGGGGCTGAGTAAAGGGATATTTAAGACGATCGCTCACGAAGCATTTGAGATCGACCCCGAGCTCGCGATGAAGCTGCAGCCGGTCGTTGAAAGCATTTACGCCAAGCACGACTACCACGAACACGGCGGAGCGCCACTCATGGGCGCGAATGGTATCTGCCTGATCTGTCACGGCTCGTCGCAGCCTCGCACGATCCACAACGCGATCCGTAATGCGCTGAAGTATGCCGAACTGAATGTGAACCCTGAGGTATCGAAGCGTTTGCTTGCGGCCGAGGAGATCATCAAGGCCGACAAATCCGATACGACAGGGGCAGACGCATGAATGCCCGACCCGCAGCCGCGGGGGTGGGCGTGCGACTGGCGGGGGTCGGCACCGCCCTTCCCGAACGCATCCTGACCAACGATGACCTTGCGGCCCTCGTCGATACCAACGACCAGTGGATCACCCAACGCACTGGCATCAAGACGCGACACATCGCTGAAGACGGCACGACGACCTGCTCACTTGCGGCAGACGCCTTGCGTGCAGCGCTAGACGACGCGGGGATGCAGCCAGGCGATCTAGACATGGTTTTGCTGGCGACGATGACCGCCGAGATGAGCTGCCCATCGACCGCGGCTCGTGTTGTTCATGAAGTCGGCGCGACACCTGCGGGCGCGATGGATATTACGGCCGCTTGCTCGGGCTTTGTCTATGGCCTGAATCACGCTGAAACGCTAGTGCGTTCTGGCCACTACAAGACCGTCGCGGTCATCGGTGCCGAGACGTTGTCACGCATCACCAACTACGAAGACCGGGGCACATGCATCCTGTTTGGCGACGGCGCTGGCGCAGCGATCCTTACCGCTGACGAAGACACCTCCCGTGGCTGTCTCGCACAAACGATGCGTTCCGACGGCTCGCTTTGGGGCGAGCTATACGTGCCACGTACCGCTGAAGATTTGCCTGAAGACCACGACGGCTTCACCGGCCGATTCAACACACTGCAAATGAACGGCCAAGAGGTCTTCAAGTTCGCGGTCACGACCACCCAAGCCATCATCGATGAGACCTTACAAAAAGCGGGCATCACTTCGGCCGACCTCGCCGCGGTCATTCCGCATCAATCCAACCGTCGCATCCTCGAGCTGGTCAAAAAGCGCATGGATCTGCCCGACGGCAAGATGGTCATTAATATCGATAAATACGGCAACACCTCCGCCGCAAGCGTCCCGCTCTGCCTTAACGACAAGATGGTCGCGGGCGAGTTGAACGAAGGCGACCTAGTCCTCTTCGTCGCCATCGGCGGTGGGATGTGCTGGACAACCTCACTTTGGAAACTGTAGAACGAGAGCCATGAGCGACACCAACACAATCATCCTCTGCCCGGGGCAAGGCGCACAAACAGTCGAGATGGGGAAGGCTTGGCATGGCACTTCACCCGAATCGAAGGCCGTCTTCGCCGAAGCCAATGACGTCCTCGGCTTTGACTTGGCTAAGCTCTGTTTCGAAGGCCCAGCAGAAGATCTGAATCGCACGGACAACGCACAGGTCGCGATCTACAGCGCATCTGTCGCATCCTTCCGTGGGCTGCAGGCTAAGGGCGATCTACAAACCTTCACTGCGACAGCGGGCCTATCACTTGGCGAGTTCACTGCATTACACCTGGCCGGTGCGTATAGCTTTTCCGATGGCCTCAAGCTGGTGCGCCTGCGTGGCGAGGCGATGCAGGCCGCGGCCGAGGCATCGCCCTCGTCGATGGTCGCGATCACAGGCGAAGTCAACGAAGCGAACATCGATGTGCTCTGCGATCAGGTCAATGACGCGCTGCCCAAAGAAGCGATCATGGTCCCTGCCAACTACAACTCACCGATGCAGGTCGTCGTCAGCGGCACACTCGACGCTTGCGAATTGATGGTGACTCATGCCACTGCCGCTGGTTTCCGTGCGACGCCCTTGTCTGTTGCTGGCGCGTTTCACTCGCCAATCATGCAGCCCGCTGCAGTGCAACTGCAACAAGCTTTAGCCAAGGTCACATGGTCTGAGCCAACCGTGCAGGTGCTCAGCAATGTCACTGGCGAGCCGCACCCATCCAATCCATCGCTCATCCAGAAACGCCTGGTCGAACAGCTCACCAACCCTGTGCGCTGGAGCCAATCGATGCAGTATGCGGCAAAGAACCTTCCAGGCCGGTATGTTGAGCTTGCCCCGGGCAAAGTGCTCAGCGGGCTGATGCGTAGGACTGACAAATCGATTCGCGTTGAGAACTTCGATTCGCCGAAGGACTAAAGCATGAGACACCCGCAACGCCACTTATTGTTGATGCTCGGCTGCCTGCTCACTTTTGCGTGTACCGGCTGTATTAGCACTGGCGAGACGATCCGTGTGTCCGGGCAAATCGTCAACGTCGATGGTGAGCCTGTGCGTGATGCGACAGTTATCGCGATCGCTACCAAGCGCGGCGGCACGCTGACGAGTCCTAGCGAAATCGCCGACCCAGACGCCGAAGATGAAGCCCGCGAAGCAACCATCGACCTACCCGGCGACGGCACATTCAGTGCCACGTCGCGATGGTCCGGCCGACTAACGATTTCCGTCGAGGGATACAAAATCCGTCGGGTCGATGACCTAGGCACCGCGTTCCTCGTTCCCACTCAAAGTTTTTTCCAATCCCAAAATCAAGTACGGCTGGAGGTCGTCAAGGATGAATGACTCAACTGTTCCAACTCGCGTCGCAATTGTCACCGGAGCCTCGCGTGGCCTCGGTGCCGCGACCGCCAAGCACCTCGCTTTAGATGGCCGACACGTCGTGTGCGTTGCACGCAACGAGGACAAGCTCAACGAAGTCAAAGCTGAGATCGAAGCAGCCGGTGGCAGCGCGTCCGTCGCGACGTGCGACATCTCAAGCCAAGAATCCATCGAAGGCCTGATCGAAGGCGTGTTCAAAGAGCACGGCCGACTCGACATCCTCGTCAACAACGCAGGTATCACCAAAGACAACCTTCTGCTCCGCATGACGGATGAAGAGTTCGATGATGTGATCCACACGAACCTGCGTAGCGTGTTCGTTGCGTGTCGTGCGGCGCTGAAGCCAATGATGCGTGGCAAGTGGGGTCGGATCATCAACCTCGGATCGGTCGCTGGCGTCGTCGGTAACCCCGGCCAAGCGAACTACGCCGCGGCCAAGGCGGGCCTTGCTGGCTTTACCAAGTGCTTGGCGAAGGAGATGGGCGGCAAAAAAATCACCGCAAACGTTATCGCGCCGGGCTTTATCCAGACCGATATGACCGACAGCCTGCCCGACCAAATCAAGGAAGGCGTGAAGTCGATGACCGCGCTGCGCCGCATGGGTGAGGCCGACGAAATAGCCGCCGCGGTAACCTTCCTCGCCTCCGAAGGCGCTAGCTACATCACGGGCCAAGTGCTCTGTGTCGATGGCGGCATGACAATGTGTTAATTTTGTATCTGCGGGAGGCCTGTGTAACGCCTTTCCCCGCTTGTGAACGGCCGCAAGGCACGCTATAGTCCCGACTTGACCCAAACAGCCGCCGGGCAACCATTTAACCCCCACCCCGGCCAGGAGCAACTGCTATGGAAGAACAGGAAATCCAAGAAAAAGTAATCGCCATCGTCGCCGAACAAATGGGTGTCGATAAAGGTGAAATCTCACGCGACACTTCGTTTGTCAACGACCTCAACGCCGACTCGCTCGACACCGTTGAGTTGGTGATGGAGTTCGAGGACGAGTTTGAAACCTCGATCCCCGATGAAGAAGCAGAGAAGATCGATACCGTCGGCAAGGCGATCGACTTCATCAAGGAAAACTACGGCGGCTAATCGCTGCCTGCGACAGGCATTTAATCCTTAAGCCTGTGCCCGTCGCTACGAATATGCGCCGCCTCTGAGTCCAGGGGCGGTGCTTGTTTTTCCCCACCACATCGACACCCATCAGTCAGTCACCATCATGAGCAAGCGACGCGTCGTCATCACCGGTCTGGGCTGGGTCACGAGCCTAGGAACCAACGTCAACGAGGTCTGGGGCAAACTGCTCGCGGGCACCAGCGGCATCATGCCCATCACCCGCTTCGACACGACCGAATACGTCACGAAGTTCGGCGGGCAGGTTCAAGACTGGGACGGGCCGACCAACTTCGATCCGATCGAACGTAAACGCTATGCCAAGAAGCTTGACCGCTTCGCGCAGTTCGCGCTCAATGCATCGATCGATGCGGTGAATGACTCGGGACTCGACTTCGACAAAGAAGACCCGTGGCGCTGTGGTGCGATCATCGGCTCTGGTGTCGGCGGGATGGAAGAATTCGCCGAAGGCCACCGCAAACTCCTCGAAAAAGGCCCAAGCCGGGTAAGCCCGTTTATGGTGCCAAAGCTGATGTGTAACGCCGGTGCCGGTAACGTCAGCATTCACTACGGCCTACGCGGCCCCAACTCTGCGGTCACGACGGCTTGCGCCTCCGCAGGTCACTCGATCCTCAGTGCCGCGGAGGCCATCCGCCACAATGTCGCCGACGTCATGATCTCAGGCGGATCCGAAGCCGCGCTAACGCCGCTAGGTACCGCCTGCTTCATCGCACTCAAGGCCTTGTCCAAGCGAAATGATGAACCTGAAAAGGCGTCACGCCCTTGGGACAAAGACCGAGATGGCTTCGTTCTCGCTGAAGGCGCGGGCGTCATCGTGCTCGAAGAATACGAGCACGCCAAAGCACGCGGCGCAAAGATCTATGGCGAGTTCTTAGGTGCTGGCCAGTCGGCCGACGGATCACACATCACTGCCCCACTCGAAGACGGCGCCGGTGCGGCCTACGCGATGCAGGCGTCCCTAGACGACGCGGGCATCAATTCCACAGACGTCAGCTACATCAACGCCCACGGCACCTCAACGGGCCTAGGCGACCTCGCGGAAACCAAAGCGATCAAGCGAGTCTTCGGCGATGAGACCAAGACCATGATCTCCTCGACCAAGTCCATGCTCGGCCACTCCTTGGGCGCAGCAGGCGGCATCGAGGCAGTCATCCTCGCTAAGGCGATCGAGACCGGCCAACTCCCGCCGACCATCAACCTCGACAACCCTAGTGAAGGCTGCGACCTCGACTACATCCCGCACACCGCGCGCGAAGCTGATGTCAAGATCGCGATGAGCAATAGCTTCGGCTTCGGCGGACACAACGTCTGCATCGTCGCGGGCAAGATTTAACAGCCGCTCGCGGCTTAGCACTCTTCGATAAAAGTAATAGCCGCGACAATACCTATCGCGGCTATTTCCTAAGTGTATTTTGCGATTGTGTTGTATTACAAAACCGCGAAGTCTGCGAACCAGGCGTAGATCGCGATCACCACAATCAGCAGCACGATGCCTGCCGGTAGTGAGAACTTCCATGGCGTGAGATCCACTGCCTTTGAATCTTCATGGACCCAAGCTTTGTCTCGTGGATTGATCACGCCCATCGCTAGCATCAGGCCGACGATGACGACGAAGACAAGCCCGACGTAGTGGAAGGTGTGCATCAGTTCACCGGCCATGTAGGTTTTTGCTTGCTCTGACTTGGTGTACTTCACGAACGTGGTCGGTTTGGCAACGCCGCCCGCTCGCTCAGCAATCTGCCGCTGCGCAAGGGTGGGCTCAGAGACGATCGTTTCGCCTTCTACCCAGTCGCCTTCGATGAGTACAACCTGATCAGCAGAGTCGAGCACCACCAACTGCTCGCTATTTACAGACTTCTCACCGATCGGCACGAAATACCCAGCCAGCAACAGCACCAAGCCCACCACAATCCCGGTGTTCGCGGCGCTGGCCTTGACGCGCTTACTGAGCATCCCGACGACGACGACCGCGAGCAGCGGGATGAAGTAAATCGCGTTCATCGTTTGCAGGTACTGGAAGATACTATCGGTCTTCGCGAGCAGCGGCGCGAGGGTCATGGCGACCGCCGCGATGATCCAGCCGAACCACTTACCCGAGGCGACGACTTGTTTCTCGCTGGCCTGCGGATTGAACTTTGCTTTGTACAGGCCGAGGCTAAAGAGCGTGGTGGTCGCGTTGAGAGCGGAGTTAAACGAGCTAAGGATCGCGCCGGTGACGACCGCGGCGAAGAAGCCGACCAGTGCGGTGGGCAGTACATGAAAGACCAGCGCACCATAGCTTTTGTCGCCCGCGATGTGCGCGATGCCATCGCTGGTGAAGAGTTGGTACGCGATCAAGCCAGGCAAGACGAGATAAATCGGCCCGAGCAGCTTGAGCGCTCCGCAGAGGAAGACGCCCTTCTGCCCCTCGGCCAGGTTCCGCGCGGCAAAGGTTCGCTGGATGATCTGCTGGTTGGTACACCAGTAGAAGGTCATGATGAAGAACACGCCGGTAAACATGGTCCAGAACGGCACTGCGTCGTCAGGCCCGCCGATAGAGTTGAGCCGCTTAGGCTGGTCGTTCTGAATCGCTTCGAGGCCCGCCATTGGCCCCGCGCCGTCACCGACCGCGCTGAGGCCGTAGTACGTGATGAGTAGGCCGCCGATGAGCAGACCGACGCCGTTAAGCGTGTCGGACACCGCGACACTACGCAGCCCGCCGAAGAGCGCATAGACCGAGCCGATCAGCCCGATCGCCCAGACAGTGAGCCAGAGCACGACGTCGTCGTTTTCGATGCCGGTAAGGCCGCTGACATCGATCATCTCCGTTAGCCCCGTCGCTCCGGCGTACAGGACGATGGGTAGCAGGATCATCGCGTAGGCACCGAGGAAGATCAGCGTGGTGATAAACTGGGTCGAAGGCCCAAATCGTTCGCCGAGGAACTGAGGAACAGTGCTGATGCCGCTGCGGAGGTAGCGTGGCAGGAAGAACCAGGCCATGAGCACCATGCACACGACCGTAAGCACTTCCCAGACCATGACGTGCAGGCCGTTGCCAAACGCGGCACCATTTAGCCCGACAAGCTGTTCGGCTGAAAGGTTGGTCAGCAGCAGTGATCCGGCGATGACCACCGCGCCTAGGCGTCGTCCAGCGAGGAAGAAACCGTCGGCCGTGCCGTGGTCGTCTTTGTGGGTGAGCTTCCAAGTGAGCCCCGCGACGAGGCCGGTAAAGAGGAGGAACGAGATCAAGATAGTCACAGGCAGGCTCCAGTCGCCAGAGCTGGCGAGGTGTTGGCGGTCGTCATGAGGATACCACCAGCAGGGTCCGGCCTGTCTGTATCGATGGATACCGCCTATGCTTAATTGCATGTGCCTCGCCAATCACTTAGATTACTAGGCTCGACCGACCACCCATACAGGAACGCGATCAGATGACGACCGACTTTGCGACGGATGTCCGTGACACCGAAACGGCTCAAAAGTACCGCGACATCGGCATGGAGCACGAGCTCGCCGGTGATCGTATTGAAGCGATCAAGGCCTACGAGGTCGCCTACACCGCTGACCCCGATGACGCGGACACTAGCTTCCGCTTGGCGTACAACCTAGACCTGCTAGGCGAGGAAGACGAAGCGCTGCACCTCTACGAAGAGTGCTGCCGTGCCGATCGTCCGCCATTGAACGCGCTGATTAACCTCGCGGTGATGTACGAAGACCAAGGCAAGTATGCACACGCCGAGCGTTGCATCCGCCAAGTGCTCGCGACCGATGCGAACCACCCGCGTGCCCGTCTTTACATCCAAGACATCCTCGCCAGCAAGGCCATGGTTTACGACGACGAGTCGGAAGCCAAAGCCGTGAAGCAAGACGCGCTCTACAACACGCCGATCACTGACTTCGAGCTCACCGTGCGGACACGCAATGCACTCCGCAAGATGAGCATCCGAACCCTCGGCGATCTGCTCCGTGTGACCGAAGCAGAACTCCGCAGCTTCAAAAACTTCGGCGATGCCTCGCTTGACGAGATCAAAGCAATGCTCGCACAAAAAGGCCTGCGACTTGGCCAAACCGTCGAGCAGCACCAAGAAGAAGT
>JBGCDC010000005.1:0-2588 GCA_045105055.1 Phycisphaeraceae bacterium
GCGGTTTGCCGATGGGGGTGATGCGCTGGCGGCTTTGTTGGCAGGCTTGCCGACGTGATTCAGGTGACAGGCCAGGGGTGGCAGGCCGACTTACGAGAGCAGGTCGTCACTCTTGGCTGCGACCTGTAACCCGCAACCAGACCCCTAATCCGTCACCGCAGCTTGGCTTTGAGTCCGTCGATCGCGGGGTGTCCGGGTGCGAGCGTTTGCAGGTTGTGCAACGAGATTTGTGCATCATCGGTGCGGTTCGCTTTGATCTGCCACTGCGTGAGTAGTGCGGTGAAGTTGGCGAGGGTTTCGTTGTCGCGCTCTTCGGACAAGCGGTGCCACTCGGTGATGGATTGTAGGTAGTCGGTTGCGGCGTCGAGTTGGTCCGCGCGTTCATAGAGCTTGGCACGCAGCCGAGCGGACTCGATCCGCCAAGGGGCATCGGGGTACTGACTCCAGGTATAGCCGAGCATGGTGGTGGCGTCTTGATCGCGGTCCGCATCCATATAGATACGTGCTTTTTGGATGTGGTAAGCCGCGCTGTCGGCCGAGCTATCGAGGTTGGCCATCTTGATCGAGCGGTCGATCCACGACAGTGCGGTGGCGGTGTCTTCTCGCACCGCCGCGACGTCGGCCAAGCCCGCGTAGGCCTGGTGCTTATAGTTCGTGTCTTCACCCGGGCCACGCGCATCGACAGCGCGGTCAAACATCTGCTCGGCAAGATCCACATCGTTTAGCGCCAGATGCAGCCGACCTAGCGCGGCATATACCTCGCTGTCTGCTTGATCATTCGTCGATTCGACAGCTTGTTGGTAGTGCGAAAGCGCCTGCTCGACTTCGCCAAGCTTCGCGGCACAAAGCCCGGCCATCTTGCTGATCTCAAACGTGCTGACGTCTTCGGTCAACGCTTGTTTCCAAGCCGCGTAGGCCAGATCCCACTGCTTCAGCCCCATGCGCGTCTGAGCGAGGAGCACATAGCCGCCCTGCTGTTCGGGGTACTGCTCGGTGAACGCGCGGGCCTGGGCGGCGAGGCGCGCGAGGTCTTGCTTCTCTTGTAATGTGGTTTGGAAGGCCTGTTGCAGGACGCCAAGCTCTTTGTCAATTTGTTCTTGCGTTGCGCGAGGCGGGTCGGCGGTTCCGCTATTACCTCGGTTGAGCGCGAGGTAAATAACCGCGCTTAGCGCGATCGCTAGGAGGACCAGTAGCACCACCCAGCCCAGCGAGATCGCGCCGGTGCAGTGTCGCGAACGATGTTGTTTGATCGGTGTTGGCATCGTCCGCGCAGGGTATCACATCCGCTTAAACCGATGGTCATGAGTTTGCGCGTTTGTCCGCTTCGGGTATCGCAGGCAAGGCCTCGCCGGGCGTCGGCACCTCGTGATAAACGCTTGGCGCGACCGTTGGCGGCGCGGCGGGCGCCTGTAGTGGCGGCTTGGCCAACGCACCGGAGATCAGCAGCCCGAGGTAGACCGCGACGCTATATCGAACCCAACTGGTTGACATGCGTTAAGTCAAGGATTTACATCTGAGAAATGCAAAATTGCTTGACGTTTGTCGCGAGGTAAAACCGGACCCCGCCCGCACAGCCGTTACAGACCTATACTTCGGCCATGCTTGCGTTGTCACGTACGGTTCGATTTTGTTTGTCAGGCAATTCAGGTGATCTGAATGCGCCTAGGGATAACACGTTTAGCAGTTGGCCGGCAATGCGTGGGCTTGGCCGGTACTACGAGCTAGAGGTGACGTGCCAAGGCGAAGCTGACCCGGATACCGGCTACTTCATCAACATCAAGGCGATCGATCAGGCGGTGCGCGACGCGGTGTTGCCGATGCTAAACGAATGCGTGAATGACGAGGCGAGTGCGTCGGCGACGCCGATGGGTGTGCTGATGCGTCGCGTGTTTGAGGCGATTGATCCGCCGCTGAATGGGACGGTTTCGCTGACGCGGTTGGTGCTGACGCCGACGCTGAGCCTAGCGATCGAGAGAAACGACATGGACCACATTGTGATGCGACAGCAGTACGAGTTCTCCGCGGCACATCGGCTTCACGTGCCGACGTTCAGCGCTGAGCAGAACCAAGCGACCTTCGGCAAGTGTAACAACCCCGCGGGCCACGGCCACAACTACCGCGTCGAGGTGTCGGCACGCTGCCCGATCGATCCGCATGGCCAAACACTGGATCCGGCCGAGCTGGACGCGGTCGTCGATCGTGAAGCAATCGAGAAGCTAGACCACAAGCATCTGAATGTCGATGTCCCCGAGTTCGCTGACCTAAACCCGTCGGTCGAGCACATCGTGAAAGTTGTCTGGCAGATGCTCGATGGCAAGCTGCCGGGCAACGCGGCGCTCGATGAAGTGAAGGTCTGGGAGACGGGCAAAACAGTGTGCGCGTATCGGGGTGATTGAGTAGAATTTTTTTACATCGCAATAGCCGGAAACCTACGGACTCCGGACGCGAGAACAAAACACGTTACGTAACCATCAACGGCTTACACAACAAGAACCCGTAGGTCTCCGGGTATGTTCGCCCTGCGTTGCTCGTAAAATCACCCCATGCACCCCGCCGCGCTTACTCATGAAAAAAAAAAAAAAAACTGC
>JBGCDC010000006.1:0-3782 GCA_045105055.1 Phycisphaeraceae bacterium
ACAATGAAATAGGGAACAAGCCGCCGTTTGTTTGACGCCTCCCCCTCATCCCCCGCCTTCTCCCGCCGAGGGAGAAGGAGCCCGAGCCATGCCATTAAATACGCAAGATGCTCTAAAGATTGACGCGGCTTTGAAGCGAAACGCGTATCAGTTAAATGAGATACGTATGAGTCGTTACATACCTTTGATCTGTGGTTTTGGCTTGAAGACAGCTGTCCTGCGAGCTTGCCCTTTTCTGTTGATGCTGTGGCGCGCTATGGCCCTCTATGGATGCAAAATCCTCCGAGATTCCTTGGCTGCGCGCTACAGTCGCGTCCAGTAGTTCCCGATGTATTAAGTACAGCGACTCTTGATACAGATTCGACAAAAAAGCTCCTTGGAAAGATGCAGGCGGCGGACCGCCCCAAGAATCCGCCCCTGCATCGCTTTTTTATCCGGGTCAACTTATTTTTAGTGGTAGTAATTTGTAGCACGGCATGCAACGAGGCTTTTGTTCTTGCGTGGGCTATCATTGGCTTTCAATTCTTGATACCACGCGAGCTTTACCATGCCGATCGATTTGACCTTTCTTGGACACTCCGGCTTTTTGATCAAAGATAGCGAGACGGGCAAGAGCGTCTGCGTCGATCCGTTTTTGACGGGTAACCCGCTGGCTGTGCACAAGCCCGAGGACATCGTTTGCGATTATGTCGCGCTGACGCACGGCCATGAAGACCACTTCAACGACGACGCGATCGCGATCGCAAAGAACAACAACGCGACGGTGATCGGGGCGTATGAGTTATGCGTGTATGTCGCCAGTGAATGTGGGCATGACAATATCGATCCCGGCAATCCGGGCGGGCGTGTGCAAACGGACTTTGGTTACGTCGCATTCACACCTGCTTTTCATTCGTCAAGCTATAAGGGCCAGTACATGGGCCAGCCGATGGGCTTGGTCTTCGATATCGGCGGGGTCAAGCTGTACCACTGCGGAGACACCGCCCTGTTCTCGGATATGAAGCTGATTGGCGAGGTGGCCAAACCCGACATCGCGATGATCCCGTGTGGCGACCGGTTCACGATGGGCATCGACCTGGCGACGAAGGCGGCGGAGTTCATCAAGCCCAAGTTCGCGGTGCCGATCCACTACAAGACGTTCGATGTGCTGAATCAAAGTATTGATGGCTTTGAGCCTGCTGGCGTCGAGGTTAAAGAGATGCAGCCCGGCGAGACCTGGCGGTATCTATCGTGATTTGTTTTGCCGCCAAGTGCCCCAAGGAACGCCAGGCAAGGCAGCGATACAAAAGAGAGTTGGCCACGACAAGTCTCAAAAAGAACGAAAAGAAGATTTTTTTTGTTTCTTTTGTGCTTACTTGTGACCAATGGGATTGATGCCTTGCTTGGCGTTCTCGGCGCACTTGGCGGCCAATCCAACACGCACAATTAAAAAACCACGCCTCGCTGGACGGAACCCGCGGGGCGTGGCGGAGGAGAAAAGACACGCTAAGTGGCCTGTTGGCCTATGACGCCAATGTGGGCATCTATGTGTGAGTCAGTAGCATTATCGTCGTAAAGACGAATTGCACACCAGTAGTTTACCTAAGTTTACGCACGCTCTAACAATAAAGTCTAGTTTTTTTACCTATCTTTACTGCTTTTGGGGGTTTGGGTTGTCTCGAATGCCGCTTAACGGGATTAAAGGCCGAAAGATTGCTAGGTGCGGCAGATCTTTTTTCCCTGCAAAATAAGGAAAAATAGGTCTTTAGGCCGGAAGTCGAGGCGAAGAGTGGAGCGTTTGTTCGCTGTTGGCGTGTTGAGCCAGGGAAGCGAATAGTTGTCCGATAAGGCCTCTGCGGGTGTTGCGCAGGGCTTTTAATATCAAAAAGGGCAGCGGAGGGGCCTAGCGTAGCTGGCGTTGACGGTGCGTGTTCGAAGCGTGAGCTCCCGAGCACTGATGCGGGGTTCCGTCTAGTACGCTTGGATGGACCGTCCGTGGTCCACCAAACGCACCTTATAAGCCAGTGACGCAAGGGCCGATCGAGTCCGTTCGGCCCCCGCTGCTTGTCTGTCGCGTCCTCAACTCGAATCCTTCCGAGCGTTGGACGCCTCCTTAAACCGGCGGGTGTCGGCCTCCTTGCCAACCCATCCCACCATTTGTCTTGTCGCCACGCTTCAACTAAGTCGTGGGTTTATTCTTGCTTCGCCCCAGCATCATTCGGGGGTTGACCAGCAGGTTCGGCCGGTCTTTGAGTACGTTGTCTAGTCGCGACGCCCATGCGGCTCGGTCGCGTATCTTGAGGTGGTCGCCTGCACCAGCCAAGACGATTTCGCCCGAGAGCCCGGTCTGTTTGAGCAGATGCTCGGGCAGTCGGACCCGCCCTGCCGAGTCCATCTCGATCCGCTTGCTGTTGGCGTAGAAGACTTCTTCGTAGTCCAGCAGTTCGACGGGGTCGATGTCGGAGTGTCGCAGTTCGTCGGCCAAGCGTTGGTAGCCGGGCTCGGTATAGAGGCACAAGGCATCGGTTCCGCCGAGGACGCAATAGAGGACCACCGTGTCGCCCTCGCCGGTGCCCAAGCCCCGCTGCAATTCGCGGCGGATGTCGGACGGGATGGCGAGGCGGTGCTTGGCATCAATCGCGTGCTCGTAGGTGCCTGTAAAAACCAAGGGTCGGTGTCTCCCGAAAGAGAGTACGACACATCGCTCCACAATGCAACACAACTGTGTCTTAGTATGGGATATTGATCCCCATTGGTTTCAGCATTGCTAACGATGTCTGATAAATACATCATATAGGCCTATTTAACCCATGAATTCGCTTCAATCACGGCGATGCGGTAATCAATGATTTTTACACAACTTGGTCCGATAGCGTGTATATCTAGTGGATAACATATCGGTAGAGCGGTAGTGATGTGTATAAAATTGATGGATTGCCCTGCCGAGGCGAATTATGCCTTGGCTGGGAGGTCGATCTTGAACGTGCTGCCTTGCTCGGAGCTACTTGCGAGCGTGATCTCTCCGCCTGCTGCTTCGACGAGTTGCTTGCAGATGCATAGGCCTAGCCCGCTACCTACCGCCGAACCATTTGAGTTCGCAGTCACGAAGGCTTCAAAGAGGTTGTCGCGAATATCGGGCGAGATGCCGCGCCCGGTGTCAGCGATCGTTAGGATTACTCGGCCGTCGCCCTGCTCGGATTCAATCAAAACTTCTCGTCGGCCTGGTGTACCCGACATCGCCTGGCACGCGTTACTAATCAGATTGATGAGTACTTGTTCAAGTGCCAGGGCGTCCATCCGAGAGCCGATCGGCTCAATCCGAGCTAAGATCTTGACCCTCCGCTGCTTGATCACAGGCAGAATCGACGCAATTGCCGATTCGAGTGTCTCGTCGATCATACAAACGCCTGTTTCAAGCGTGCCATTGGGTGAGGCTAGACCGACCGCGCGATTGGCGAGTTCAGATACTTTTTGTGTAGCATCCACGGCTGCTTGCAGCGCGCGTTGTGTCAGCTCTTTGTCCTCGCGATTGGCCATCGCAAGCTGGGCGTAGCTCCGCACGGGTGTCAGGAAGTTGTTGGTCTCATGTGCCAAGGCCGCGGTGAGCATGCCGAGTTGCCCTAGACGGTTGGACCAGGCTAGTTGTTCTCGTAGATCATTGAGCTCGGCCTGCAGCGATTCGACCAGCTCGAGAAGCTGGGCTGCCAACGGATCGTCTTCCGGAGCTAACGCCGGTCTGGATGAAGGTTGTTCACTCATCTGTAACATGCTGCTGGCACGGTTCTGTTTGGGATATCGGCATG
>JBGCDC010000007.1:0-4000 GCA_045105055.1 Phycisphaeraceae bacterium
CACGCTCAACATCCCGGCCCTCTTCATGACCGGGACCCTCGACACCAGTGTGATCAACAATACCCAGGCCGAAGAACGCCTCATCCCATACCGCATGATGCCCGGCGTCTCCGATGGCGGATCACCCAAATACCAAATCAACTTCAACGGCGCCGACCACATGACCTTCTCCGGCGAAACCAAAAGTCGACTTCGCACTAAGGTCAGCAAAGAAGACAACCAAGCCTTCCACGCCATCATCCGCCAAAGCACCACCGCCTTCCTCGACTCGTACCTACTCAATAACGAGGACGCCGCCCAGTGGCTCAATGGCAACGGCTTCATTGGACTCGTCGCTGACCGTGGCGAAGTCGAGCGAGATACGAAGCAATCAAACTGAAAAAGATGCTTTGGAAATTGTGTTATCTGGGGCGGAGGAAATGCCTTCTTTAGCGCACTTTACGCCTTGGGGTAACAAATAGATTGTTGACTTGCTCCATGTCTTACGCGTCTCTGCGGTAAAGCGAAGCGTTGCCTTATTTCCGCTTGCCGATCACGCCGGTCAGAAAAAGGATGAGCAGCGTCAGTCCGATCGTAAACGCCGGGCATATGCCCAAGATCAATAGCTCTTGCCACCCGATCATGCCAAAGCCTAGCGTTTGGCCGATGCCAGGTGCGCCGATATCGATCCCATTTAAGTCAGTCATCATCGTCATCTCTAAAAAGTTGTTTCACCGCTGCGTCTTTCGCATCCTTCTCCGCCCGCATCTTCAGCACGGCCTCCATCAACTCCACATCCCCCGGCGTGGTCAGCTTCAGATTCATCGCATCCCCCTCCACGATATAAACATCCTTCCCCGCCAACTCGACCACGCTCGCATCGTCGGTAATCCCTTGAGCCGTCACTTCATCGAGCGCTGCATACGCCGCTACCAACAACCCCTTCTCAAACACCTGCGGTGTCTGGACCCGGTAAAGGTCGTGCCGTGGAATGGTCTCCGTAATTTTTTTCAAGGCTATTGTCGCATCACTTGAATCACCAAATAACGCGTCAAGTGGATCCACCTCCGCAACGCGTTTGTTTTCTCCTTCCCCACTCTCCCTCTGCACCCGCTTCACCGTATCTCCCATCGCAACGCCCGGTACCGCCGCCCCGTACTTCTCCGCCGCGACGAACACCCGCTCGATCATCTCAACCGAAGCGCAAGGCCGAGCCGCATCATGGACCGCCACATGCGTCGCGCCTTCGCTCACTTGATCCAAAGCAATCTGCACCGTCTCCCACCGTTCCACCGCACCACCCGCAATCAGCGTCACGCCCAAGAACGCAAGTTGATCCCCCCAGCGAAACTGAAAGTCGTCCAACTTGTCTGGGTTCACCGCCAACAAGATTTGCCCAACTTCTCCGGCGAAGTTCGTTCCGCCTAAGTCCCCTCGAAAATTCTGGAACAACTCGATCGTCCGCAGGAATACGGGCTTATGCAATAGCTCAAACTCGATCTTGCTCGCCGAGTTCCGATCGCCCACCGCGAAACGCCGGCCCAAACCCGCAGCAGGAAGAATGACAC
Source organism: Phycisphaeraceae bacterium (assembly GCA_045105055.1). GTDB lineage: Bacteria > Planctomycetota > Phycisphaerae > Phycisphaerales > Phycisphaeraceae > JAHQVV01. The sequence goes on from JBGCDC010000007.1 coordinate 1,548, forward strand.
TGATATTCATAGATGCAAGTGTAAAGCCTGGCCCCAGAGCCTGCCGAACAAGCGATCCAAACCGATGGCAAGCAGAGGCGAAGCCGCATCACGCAAGTGAATTCGACAACGGCAAGGAGCTTGATTTACTGACGTGGGTGATCTTTGAGCAGTGGATCGATCGCGGCGGTGAGTTGATCGACCAGGTATTGAACTTGTTCGCCTTCGCGATGGGTCTTGCCGAGCTTGGCAAACAGTCGGCTCAGCGCGCGGGTTTGTTCGCCCGTCAATGGATTGAGTTGGCCCGCGTCCTGCTCTTCAAACCTGAGCTTGATGGGGCCTTGGGCCGCGTGGTTGCGGCCGGCGATGAGTGCGTGGTGAAGCCGAGCCCGCCCGAGGACAACGAAGGGGAAGTTGACGTTTTGGATCGGCCCGCAAGTTAGCCGCTTGCCGCCGAGCACACCGCCGAGCCAACGGCTCTTGGTCGGTATCTTCGCGACCCGTCCTGCCGAGTACCAGCCTAGGCCGCCGCCGACCAGCGCACCGATCAGTGTGCCGAACAAGACGGATGCGCCGCCAACGGACGCATCGACCACGCCGCCGGTCGCCGCGCCGCCCGCGACGCCCGCGACGATCAGGTGCCTTTTCTGCAACCCAAACAAGATCCATGCGGTTTCTGAAAAGAGATCGCCTTTTAACAGTTCGTGATCCTCTGACGTAGCATTGGATTCGTGTTCTAAACCGGCGTGGTCGTACACAAGCTCGACCTCTCGCCGCGCTCGGCGTTCGAACTGACGCAGCTTGCCGCGCAGCGCATCTTGCAACGGTTCGCGGTGTGGCTCGCTGGGCTCATCGCGCGATAGTGATTTCGACTCGGTCAGCGTCAGCATGTCCGCCAGGCTCTCGGCCAACTTCCGCGCGGAACGCAATCGCTTGTCCGCGCGGTCCTGCTCCAGTGCCTTAACCGCTCGGCCCATCGGCTCGGCCCAGGCCTGTCTCAACTCGCCAAACGCGCGTAACAAATCAACATGTTTATCAAACGCCGCCGTCACCGCGTTAAACACACGCACGATGCTGAAGTACTGATCGAGCGCATTGCGCCACGAATCGATGAAGTCTGCCTGCCCGATCGGATTGATCAGTGCCATGCGTGGTTGGCCGGTCCATCGCAAGATCTCCATCTCCGCCTCATACTCATCGCTGTAAGGCACCGAGCCATCGACGACATACAAAACCCCCGCGCCCGCAACGATCGGCCCAAGCAACTCCACCTCATTACGAAACGAAGCATCATTGGCGTGCTCACGCATGAACCGGCGGACCACCTCGTTCCGCTGATCCGCAGACGTGTCATGCTCGCGCATCCAAGCCAGCGCCCGCCGCGCGTTTTCAAAGCCTGGCGTGTCGATCAGCGTATAAAGCGATTGCCCCTCGACCCCAACGGGGAAGTGGTCGGCCGTCGTCGTCGTCCCTGGCCGAGGCGCGATCTTCACCGAGCCCTTCCGCGCAAGCGTCGCAACAATACTCGACTTCCCCTTGTTCGGATGGCCCACGACCGCAAAGGTCGGCGCACCGTCGTGATGAGTTAGCTCAGTCATCCGCGCTGCTCCGTCTGCGGCAGGCAACCGCCAATGGGCTGGGTCACCTGCGTCCACGGATCACCCATCGCCACCACACGCTGTCGCCACTGCTCGACCAACACCGGATCATCACCGATCACTTGCCCCGTCGCATCACACGCCACCGGCACCACATGGATCGGCACACGATCACCCACCGCCTCACGCACCTCACGCAAAAACTCCGTCGTCTCGATCATCGGCGGCTCCCACAACTTCACCAACACCACCACACCATCCTCCGCTACCGCGCGGCCAACCGCCTCGATCGCCTGCCGATCCTCCTCGACCGACCGCGACCCGCCCGCCGACTGGTAACCTGCCAGCTCTAAGCCCAACAGCTCCGCCGCCCGCGCCGCCGTCCCCGCCGAACGCGACCAATCAATCACAAACGGCCGACGGCTCGGCGACGCAACCAGATCCATCCGCTCCGCAACCTGCTGAGGCAGACTTTCATCTGACCCCGTCATCGCCGCACTGCGCATCGTCGCAAGCAACTCCGCAGCGCCCGGCGTCGATTGCAACGCAAGCGTCGACGCAACCCGCAGCCGCTGCGTCGCCACCGCAAACGCAACCACACGCGGCAGCAAGCCATACACCAGCATCGCCGTCAAAACGAAAGGCCACCACGCCCCGCGATTCGCAGGCTCAAACGCCGTGCCCCGGAAATACCGCGACTGCTCAACCAACTCCAGCGAAGGCGTCAGCGCCGCCTGCCAAGACCAACGTAGCGCGATCCCATGTACCACCTGATGAAACTGCCCCGGCTCGACATCCAGCGTCGTACTCCAACCCAACTCCAGATCAGAAAAGAAAACCAAGTAAACAAACGTCGTCACCGCCGCCGCGTTCAGC
>JBGCDC010000008.1:0-3067 GCA_045105055.1 Phycisphaeraceae bacterium
TGAGCAGGGGCTCCGCGAACTTCGACAAACCCTCGTCGATGCACACAACGCACGCTTCGGCGACGGCGCATCCGACGATCTATTCATCGGCCTACAACTCACGCACTCCGGCCGATTCTCCAGGCCCAACGACAAAGCCACGATCGAACCCCGCGTCGCCTATCGCCACCCCGTCCTCGACGCGCGCGTCGGCATTACCGACGACTCAGCGGTGCTCAGCGATAACGAGCTCTATCAGTTGATTGATGACTACATCGCCGCCGCGAAGATCGCGCAAGACTGCGGCTACCACTTCGTCGATATCAAACACTGCCACGGCTACCTCGGCCACGAACTGCTCTCCGCCTACGACCGCCCCGGCGACTTCGGCGGATCATTCGCCAACCGCACGCGATTCCTCCGCCTTATCTGCGAAGGCATCCAACAGCAATGCCCCGGCCTGATCCTCGGCGTCCGCCTAAGCGCCTTCGACCACTACCCGCACAAACCCGATCAAGCCCAATCCAAAGGCGGCAGACTCGGCCCGGGCATCCCCGATTCGGATGACGTTGACAAGAACGCGGCCTACCCCGGCTTCGGCCTAGACCGTAGCGATCCATCGAAGATCGATCCCGCCGAACCGACCGAGCTGCTCAAGCTGATGCGCGATGAACTCAACATCGCGATCGTGAATCTCACCGCCGGCTCGCCGTACTACAACCCGCACCTGCAACGCCCGGCGTACTTCCCGCCAAGCGATGGCTACCAACCGCCCGAAGACCCGCTGCTCGGCTGCCTACGACAGATCGATATCGTGCGACAACTCAAAGAGGCCGTGCCCAATCTCCCGATGGTCGGCACCGCGTACACCTACTTGCAAGAGTACCTGCCCCACGCCGGCCAAGCACTTGTCCGCGACAGTTGGGTGGACTTCATCGGGCTGGGGCGCATGGCCTTGTCCTACTGGGATCTGCCTGCCGATGTCGCCGAGGGCAAGCCGATCGATTCGCGCCGACTCTGCCGAACCTTCAGCGACTGCACCACCGCCCCGCGCAACGGCATCATCTCCGGCTGCTACCCGCTCGACGACTACTACAAACTCGCACCCGAACACGACGAGTTGAAAGCCGCAAAAAAAGAGATGATCGCGAAGTTGAAAATCTTAAACCAGTAAGCTTACGAAGAGAGTTGCTTTGATTTGTTAGCGCCTGCGCGGCGAGCGACAGGGGGCCACCCCCTGTACCCCCGAAGGCAAAAAGCAATAGCAAAGGACAAAAGACATTGGCGCGATGTAGCCGCTGCGTCACGACGCGGGGGAGGAACACTCTTAATCATCAAGTCTGCCCACGTATACGAACCACAACGACTTTCACCTTCGTTTGCCTTTGGGGTGTCGGGGCGAAGCCATGACCGCCCGCCGCGCAGGCGACCGCGATCAAAAAAGATACAAGCGGCCTCTGATCAACTCAGTTGCTGACCCCACCGCGTGCCCCAGAGCGGGCAAGCAGTGGGCTTCTTTTGAATCACGATTAGTCACTTTCGATGGCTTTGATCTTCACCGTTTTGAACTGCATCTTCATGTGGACCCCGCCGTGGAGTTGTAGGCCGATTTTGCCTTTCTCGGGGTACTTCACCGCGTCGTAGTCGTTGATGAGTTCGCCGTTGAGGTAGGTCTTGATGTTCTTGCCTTGGGTGACGATGTGGAGTTTGTTCCATTCACCGAGCTTGTGTGCTTCTTTGACTTTGTCCTTGGGCATCTGCGGGTACTTGCCGTTCTTATCGACGGGGCAGTAGATGCAGCCGGTGAGGTCGACGCGGAGTGAGCCGGAGATGCCGATCTGGACTTGGTGTGATTTGCCTCGGGTGTAGACGCCGCTGTCGTAGTGGTCGCCAGGGGATACATTTTTGTAGACAACGATGAGCTCGTAGTCGCCGAACTCTTTTTCGGTCCAGAGGTTTGATTCTTTCTTACCCGGATTTTCACCGACGATGACGCCGTCTTCAAGTGTCCAATAGTCGGCGTTTTTGTCTGCGGCCCAGCCTTCGAGTTTTTCTTCGGGTACGAGGGAGGTCCAGCCTTCGTCGGCTTTGTCCTTCTTCTTGCCGTGGTGTTCGGCGATGGCGAGGCTGGCGAAGATGCCTAGGGTCATGCATACGGTCAAGGCTAGCGTGATTCGTTTCATGGTTTGACTCGTTTTGGAGGTTGTTGTTTACCGTTGAAAAAGGATTGTAGACTTAGGACGCCGTGAGCCGTGTGGCATTGCATCTTCCTAAGACTATTCTAGAACTATGTCCGAGTCACTCATCATCACGCCGGGCCAAGACCGGGCCGACGCCTACCGCGAGCTGCTGCCACAGTTGCTCACGATGATTGAGGCGGAGCGAGACACAATCGCGACGCTCGCCAACGTCTCTGCGGCACTTCACCAAGCCTTCGCTTTCCACTGGGTCGGGTTCTACCTCGTCAAACACAACGAGCTCGTCCTCGGCCCGTTCCAAGGCCCGATCGCCTGCACACGTATCGCCCACGGCAAAGGCGTCTGCGGCACCGCATGGGCAACGAACACCACCCAGCTCGTGCCAGACGTCGCCGCCTTCCCCGGCCACATCGCCTGCTCCAGCCAAACCAAAAGCGAGATCGTCGTGCCAGTTCGCAACGAGCAAGGCCAAGCCTGGGCCGTGCTTGATATCGATTCAACCAAACCCAATGATTTCTCGGACGTGGATCAAGACGCCCTCGAGCAACTCGCCTCGTGGCTAGCGCGTTAGACGGCACATTGCGGCCAAGACATCACACGAGTGCCGTCTTCACATGATGGCTTGGCTCGAAAGAGGTCTAGTACAGAGCCGCCGGGTGAGTTATATGCAGAAAGCACCAGACCACCACTTAGCTCAAACTCGACGTTGTCATCGATCCCATCGCTACAGCGATGTAATCCAAGCAAAGAACAACCCTGCTGTAAGATCCATTCGGACATGCTTTCAACTGGCATCGCCACCTGTGGCAACGATTTTAAATATGAGACGCCGCCTACCTCAAGATTGGGTGTGATGCTCAGGTAGGCTTGGGAGTCTAACTGCAACCAAA
>JBGCDC010000009.1:0-9039 GCA_045105055.1 Phycisphaeraceae bacterium
GATGACTTCGTTGATCCATGCTTCGAGGGCACTGTCGTCGGTGACCTGAAGCAATCCACCTTTCTCAGCTAGTTGCTCAGCTGAAAGATCATCCTCTTCTAATAATGAAGTCATCAGCAACTTGTCTATTGCAGCGGAGCCAATTTTGTTGCCAGATAAGAGCTCGATTGATTCTGCAATGAATCTGGGCGACCACCCCATTTCAGAGGGCAACTTCTCAGTCTGATTCGCCAGCTTATTAAGGTTATTACGGAGAAGTTTGGAGGCGGCCTTCGCGTTCGCACCTTCGGCGAGCACCGCTTCGTAAAAGTGCGTGGTCGCGGGCTCGTCGATGATCGCCTTCGCGTCGATCTCTTTTAGCCCAAGCTCGCTGATGTATCGCTGCAGGCGGTCGTGCGGCAGCTCGACCAGCTTCGCTTTGATGCGCTGCATCATCTCTTCGGTGACCTCGACTTCGCACAGGTCCGGGTCGGGGAAGTAGCGATACTCGTCCTCGTCTTCTTTAATCCGCTGCAACGTTGTTTCGAGCTTCACATCGTCCCAGCCGTAGGTGGCTTTCGTCCGCGGCCCCATCACTTTGCCATCGTCTAGCCAGCGGCGGATCTGTTCCTCGTGCTCGTAGGTGATCGCGCCGTGTACGGCTTTGAACGAGTTGAGGTTTTTCACTTCCGCGATCGGAGTCTTGTATATCTCGCCATCTTTTTCGATGATGACGTTGATGTTGGGCTCGAAGCGCATGTGGCCTTTTTGCATGATGCCCTGCGTGACGCCGAGGTGCCGACAGATATCGCGGAGCTTTTGGCCAAACGCCACCGCCTGGTCCGCGTTATCAAAGTCCGGCTCGGTCACGATCTCTAAGAGCGGTGTGCCCGCGCGGTTGAGGTCAACCAATGACCCATCGCAGAAGCCGCCGCCCGGTGGTTCGTGCAGCAGCTTGCCCGCGTCCTCTTCGAGGTGGGCGCGCGTGATACGGATAGTTTTGGTTTCTGATCCCACCGCATCGGCTGCTGCCGACGCAGTGGGCTTGAGGGGGATCTCGACTGCGCCTTCGCCGCAGATCGGCTCGTCGTATTGGCTGATCTGATAGTTCTTGGGCAGGTCGGGGTACCAGTAGCTTTTGCGGTCCCACTTGGTGTGCTTCGCGATCTCACAGTTCAGCGCGAGGCCGACGAGGATCGACATCTCCACGGCTTGCTCGTTGATCACGGGCAGCGTGCCGGGCATGCCGATGACGACGGGGCTCAGCAGCGTGTTGGGTTCGCTACTGAGATAGTCGGGGTGCGCGACGTTAGGCGCGTCGGTCCACATCTTGGAACGGGTATCGAGTTCGACATGGATCTCCATGCCGACGACGAGAGTAGTTTTTAGGCCGTAGGGGATGCCGGGGTCTTGGGTGGTCATGGGGAGATTTTACAGTGGGACCGGCGACGCGTAGCGTCGCGGCTATTTACAAAAAGGTTGACGCATTGCAAGAGCAATAGCCGTGGTGCTACGCATCGCTGGGCTACGGCAGATCGTGGAACTTCGTCTCGAAGCCTGCTTCGTTGAGGCGGTCCCGGAGTTCGCGAATATGTTCGTGGTTTCGCGTTTGGACTTCGCACTCGACGGAGACGGAGGCGATCTCGTCGCCGCCGAAGACGCGGTCGTGGGCGATATCGATGACGCTGGCGTCTTGGTCGGCGAGCATCTGCGTGAACGCGGCGAGCCCGCCCGGGCGGTCAGAGATATGGGCGCTGAATCGGCAGAGTCGACCGTCGACGGCCATACCGCGCTGGATGATTCGCCCGAGCATGGTGGTGTCGATGTTCCCGCCGCAGAGGACGGTCGCGACACGCTTGCCCTTGTAGCGATCGAGTTTACCTGCGAGTGCTGCGGCGACGCCGACTGCCCCCGCGCCTTCGACGACCGCCTTCTCCATCTCGGCTAGCCGCAAGATCGCCAGCGCGACTTCCTGTTCGGTCACGGTGATCATCTCGTCGATCAATGGCGCACCAACCGCGAACGCATTCGCGCCGACGCAAGGTACCGCTAGGCCGTCGGCGAGTGTCGGGATGACCTTCGCCGCAACGGGTTGCCCCGCTTGGATGGCTGCGGTGAAGCTCGCAGCGTTCACGGGTTCGACGCCGATGATGTCGATATTGGGGTGGGTTGACTTAACCGCTAAGGCGATGCCAGCGATAAGTCCTCCGCCGCCGACGGGCACGACGATGGCGTCGAGTTGTTGGACTTGTTCAAGAATTTCTAGGCCGATCGTACCCGCGCCAGCGATGATGTCGGGCGCGTCGTAGCCGTTGATGTAAGTAAGGCCCTGCGAAGCGACGAGGGTTTGTGCGTGCTCGAAGCATTCGCCGATGTGATCGCCTTGTAGGATGACGTTGGCGCCTAGGCCTCGGCAGTTTTCGATCTTGATCATCGGCGCGAAGATCGGCATGACGACGGTGACAGGGATGCCGAGTTGCTTGCCATGCGACGCGAGGGCGAGGGCGTGATTACCCGCCGACGCGGCGATGACACCCTTCTGTTTTTGCGATTCGTTGAGTAGCATCAGTGCGTTGCGTGCGCCGCGCTCTTTGAACGAGCCGGTCCCCTGGCGGTGCTCACGCTTGAGGAACAAATCGAAGCCGACGAGTGGGCTGAGCCAGTCGGAGCGAAGCGTGGGTGTACGTTGGATACCGCCTTCGATGCGCTTGGCGGCGGCGTGGATGTCGTCGATGATGACAGGAGGTTTCATAAGAACACAGCTTATCTAAGAAGTATCTAACTGCAGATGAACGCGGATGAACACAGATAGAAGACGATGAAGTTTGATCTGCGTTTATCCGCGTTCATCTGCGGTTCAATCGATTTCTAGCGCCGGATCAACCATACCCAACGACTTAAACGCTGCGATGCGCAGGTGGCAGGCGTCGCAGTGTTCGCAGGGCTTGTCATCCTCGGTCGGGTCGTAGCAGGTGTGGGTTTGTGCGTAGTCGACGCCGAGGGATAGGCCCTGCTCGATGATTTGTGGCTTGGTCAGTTCGATGAGCGGCGCGTGGACGGTGATGGCTTGGCCTTCGACGCCTGCTTTGGTTGCGAGGTTGGCGAGGGTTTGGAAGGCTTCGACGAACTCGGGTCGGCAGTCGGGGTAGCCGGAGTAGTCGACGGCGTTGACGCCGATGAAGATGTCGTGGGCATCGAGCACCTCGGCCAGGCCAAGCGCGTAACTAAGGAACACCGTGTTGCGTGCGGGGACGTAGGTGACGGGGATGCCATGGGCGATATCGTCGTCGCTGCGGTCTTTGGGGACGGTCATCGTGTCGTCGGTGAGGGCGCTTCCGCCGAAGGCGCCGAGGTCGACGCGGACGGTGCGGTGGCTGGCGGCGCCCATCGTTTTGGCGAGGTGAGCAGCGGCTTGCAGCTCGACGCGCTGCTTTTGGCCGTAGTCAAAACTGATGGCGTGGCAGGTGTAGCCTTGGTCGTTGGCGATGGCGAGAGTGGTCGCGGAGTCGAGCCCGCCGGAGAGGAGGACGACTGCGGATTTGGGTTGGTGAGTCATGGGTGTGTCTCTGGGTTGGAGACGAGGGTTGGGGCAATGCGTGAGCGTGCTAAGCCGCGAGCGGCTGTTAGTCATCTTCGTCTTCGATCTCTTCGGGCTTACGCATGACGACGGTGGTCTTGGCGAGGATGTCACCGAGGCGTTGGCGTGCGGGGCTAATGACGGCGACGAGGATCATCAGTGGCGCGAATAATTCAAAGGCTCGGCTCAGTGCTCGGCCAAGGCAAGGCATCGGCGGCGCGGGTTTGCCGTTGAGATCGGACACATACATGCCCATGAGGATCTTGCCGAGGGATCGCGCAAGGATGAACTCGGTGATCGTGGTGTGCAGGAGCGTGACGCCGATGACGACGAAACCGGGCCGCATCGCGACGAAGGCTTTTTCGATTCCGTTGCCCGGCCAAGACTCAAGGATCACTTGGCCGACACTCACGTTATAGATCAGGCCCGCGAGGATGAAGCCCGGGGTGAGATCGATGACACCCGCCATCGCGCGGCGGCCGAAGCTTGCGAGGACCAGGTGATCGGGCAGGTCGAGTTGGTCTTGCTGCGGGGCGCGGCGATAGAACATCACCATCATGATCATCGCGGTGATGAAGGCCATGATCTGGATGACAAGGTCGGCGTTGCCCTCGAAGGTCGTCGGCTGCTTTTCGCTGATGGGCATCTGCAGCGACTGGCCTTGCTCGTTTTGGAACATCGCTTGGCCGTCCAAGTCGAGCCCGGCAAGGAACGCGAGTGACGGCAGAAGGTTGGTCTGATCGACCGACGGGTCGGGCAACGGCGTTGGGCTTACCAGCAGGCCGATATCGTTTCGCCAAGGGAACAAGGCCCATCGCGCGTTGTCGCCGGTGGAGATGTTGGTGCTGCCGATCTCGTACGCATCGTCACCTCGCAGCAGGAACGAGTCGATCGTCACGACCTCTTGCGGGCGGAAGCGTTCGAGCGCGACAACAATCTGGCCTTTGATTAACTCGGCGGACCACTGTCGGCCCGAACGAAGCTGCATACCCGTCACCAACTTGATCCATACGGGCGCTTCAATAACAAGCGTGTCATCATCAACATCCGCATCGTCACTTGCGTTGTCCGCGTCACTCGGCCACGCTTGATCTGCAGAAGCTGCATCATCGGGGCGTTCTGCGGGGGCCACCGGGTTGTAGCGGACCAGCACGGGTGTCCGGCGAAAGTCTGAATTGCTATCGACGAGGATCGTTGGCCGATCGTCGCCAGGGCGGATCAATAGTCACCTTTCGCGCGGCATCGCGAAGTCTTTAGGCAACGGCGAACTCACCCACTTACTGCTGCGCAGGTGGATCAAGCGATACGCGGGCAGTGTCGGCTCGACGGCCTGCTCTTGCTCTTGCTCTTGCGGCGGGATTGATTCAACGGGCTCACTATCCTCCGTCGATTCAGTCGCGGGTTCGGTCACACCTTCGCCTGTCTCTTTCGACTCGGCGTCCGCTTCGTCTGACTTTGGCTTGTCCGTATCACCCCACCGCAATGCTTCGGGCAGGCCTAGCGCTCGGTTGAGCATCTGCTGGCTGGTCGTGCCACGCTTTTGTTTTTGCTCAACATGATCCAACTGCTCGAGTAGCTCGCGCGACTGCACCTTCACCAGTGCCCATGGCCCATGATCACCCATCGCAAGCGACAACAGCGTGCAGCCCTCGGGCAGCGCGGTCAGCGTGCGTTGCCGATACTCCCAGCTTCGCAAGAGGTCGGACCAGACCGGGCGGATGGTCGTGAGTTGGCGGTCGGTGTTGATGAGTAGGAGTCGGCCGTCGCCTGCGGTGATGCCGCGCGGCATGAGTTCGCCAAGGATCGGGTCGAGCTTGCTTGCGAAGTACGTCTCCGTGTCCGTCGGCAGGTGGTAGATCGTTAGCTTCGGCTTCGCGTCTTTGTCCTCTGCATCTGCGGGAGCCTGCTGGATGAGCCAAAGGTGCTGGCCCTCGCTGGCCGCGGGCAGGTCGCCTGCGTTTGCGATGGGCGTTGCAGTGATCAAGCCGAGCGTGATCGCGGTGAGCCAAAGGATCGAGTTGAGGCGGTGGATACAGCGCATAGAAGTCGGGCCAGCCTACTAGATCGGGGGTGCTCTTGCGCGTCAAAAGCGTGTGTCGCGGGTACCATGCCGATCATGCTCAAGTACCGGTTGATCTTAGGCCCGATCATGATCGCGCTCCTGCTAGGGGTGCTCTGGCTCGATGAGTGGGCGGAGCAGGCGGGCCACGCACGCGCGGGACTCGTGATCTTATTAGTGCTCGTGCTGCCGGGCATCTGGTTCGCATCAAAGGAGCTGGCAATTTTGCTTCGCGCCAAGGGCGTGGCGACGGGGAGCCGCGTGTTGTTTTTATCGGGGGCCGTGGGTTGTGCCGGAGTCTATGCGGCGCTTCAAGATGATCTCGTCCTAGCCGGGCCGACGGCGATGCTGGTCGTGTCGCTAGGCATCGGCGTGTTGCTTTTGGGCTTGCTCGTGCAGTGTAAAGGGCAGAACACCGAGGGCACGATGGTCGCGGGGGCAGCGGCAGCCTTTACATTTGTCTACCTCGGCCTGATGCCGGGCACGCTCCTTGCGATCCGTGCGTTGCCAGTTGAGCACGCAGTCTGGGTCCTCGCCGCCGCCCTGCTCACGACCAAGTCCTGCGATATCGGCGCCTACTTCACCGGCCGAGCCATCGGCAAGCACAAGCTCATCCCCTGGCTGAGCCCCGGCAAAACCTGGGAAGGCCTCGTCGGCGGCGTCATCGTCGCGTCCCTCGTCTCGCTCGCCACGCTGATGCCACTCGCAAACCTGCACTGGGGCTATGCCTTAGCGGTCGGGGCCATCCTCGCGGTCGTTGGGCAAGGCGGCGACCTGCTCGCCTCCATGTTCAAACGCGACGCAGCGGTCAAGGACTCCGGCTCGTCTATCCCGGGCTTCGGCGGCGTCCTCGACGTCATCGACTCACCCTTGTTGGCCGGGCCCGTGGCGTACTGGCTCCTCGCGTTGGCTTGATTCTCAAGTGATTCGCGTTTGGCCCTGTTGCACCGCCGCTTTACCACCTATAATCTAGACAGATAGCACTGCGTTACGCCGATTGTCGGCTGCGCAAAGGCGGCAATGTAAGCCGTCACGAATTTATACTGCACCGATACCGGAGACTGCACCATCGCTAGAGGACGCTTCAGACCCCAGCCCAAAGAGACCGGCAAACGGCTCCGCATCAACGACCAGATCCGTATTTCACCGGTCCGCTTGATCGACGAAGAAGACAACCAGGCTGGCGTCGTCGAATTGGAAGACGCAAAGGGCCGAGCCGACGAGGCCGGCCTTGATCTCGTGGAAGTCTCGCCCGGCAAACCGGGCACCGGCACCGACGCCAGGCCTCCCGTCTGCAAGATCATGGACTACGGCAAGTGGAAGTACGCTCAGCAAAAGAAAGAGCAGAAAGCCAAAGCCCACGCCAAGAAGTCCGAACTCAAAGGCATGCGACTCCGACCGAACATCGACACGCACGACCTCGACATCAAAGTCAACAAGGCACGCGAGTTCCTCGAAGACGGCGACAAGGTCCAGTTCGTCATGCTCTTCCGCGGCCGACAGATGGCGCACAAGGGACTGGCACTCGACCAGATGCGACGCATCTGCGATATGCTTGGCGACGTCTCGAAGATCGAGCAAGACCCGAAGATGATGGGACGACGCGCTACGATGCTGCTCGCACCGGACAAGGGCAAAAAAGAAGCCACCGACTCGAAACGCGAGAAAGAAGCGACTGGCGAATCGACCGCGTAAGCATGCCGAACAATCGGCGAAAGAAAACGACGACCAAGCCTGCCTTATCTAAGGCAGGCTTGTTTTTTTAGCTTTGCCACATTCCAACACACCGATGTGCCGTAAAATATTTCTTAAACAGTAATAGATCCAGTATAGTTGCTGTAGTTGCATCGCCTTTCTGTCGAATTCCCTTCTATCTCCGGCAATAACTATGCGTAAAGCATTCACACTCATCGAACTGCTCGTTGTCATCTCGATCATCGCGATCCTTATCGCGATCCTGCTACCCGCGCTGGGCAGTGCTCAAACCTCTGCAAAAAACATGCAGTGCAAGGCGAATATCAAGCAGCTGAGTATGGCGATCACGGCGTACGCTACCGAGAACAAGCACCAACTTATGGAGGTCTATGCTGTCTCGCCCTCCTCACCTAAAGATTGGAACTGGTTTGTCGCGTTGCAGCCTTATATCGATGACACGGGCTACGCCGATTCTTCTGATGAATCCAGTGCCGAGAACATCGGCCTGTGTCCCATGGCGACAACACCCGAAAATACGGGCACCGCGTTCTACGCGCCCGGCGACGCGTTTACCTCTTGGGTCTGGCAAGACTTTGCAGGCAGCTACGGACTAAACAACTGGCTGACGCCAGACGGGCCGATGTACAACTTCAATCAACCGGCAGGTTCAACCGCGGGAGACACAACGTTTAACAATCTCAGAGACAACTTCTTCAAAAACTATGATTCCGTTCAAAACCCTTCCAGCACTCCGGTGCTAAGCGATTGCCGATGGGTCGGCGGATGGCCCTTGGAGTGGGACTACCCGCCCAACGATCCGCGCATCGGTCGCATCGGTCACGGACGCGGCTACTTCATGGGCCGCTTCTCGATCGATCGCCATTCCTCGTTCACGGTCAACGCGAGTTTCGTCGATGGCCACGCCGAGGAAGTCAAGCTCCCCGACCTGTGGCAGATCGAGTGGCACAGGCAATGGGACAGCCCCGCGCCGGTCACCGTGCCCCAGCCGTACTGATCACGGCAAGCCCCATCAATCCGATTTTGATTCCGGCGCGGTAGGATCATGCCATGCCTTGGCCCACCGATCAACGCGCGATCTTGCATGTGGATATGGATCAGTTCTTCGCGGCGATTGCTGTGCTGGATGATCCATCGCTCAAAGGCAAGCCCGTGCTCGTGGGCGGCGGCGGGCCTCGGGGCGTGTTGTCGACTGCATCCTATGAAGCGCGGAAGTTCGGCTGCCGAAGCGCGATGCCGACCGCGGTTGCGATGCGGCTGTGTCCACACGCGATACTCGTCAAAGTGCCCGGCGAACGAATCCGCGAAATGTCGGGCAGGCTGTTCGACATTCTGGATCAGGTTTCGCCGTTGGTTCAGCCTTTATCATGCGACGAGGCATTCATCGATGCGACGGGTAGCTTGCGTTTGCTTGGTCAGCCAGAAGAAATCGCGAGGCAGATCAAGCAGCAGGTTCAAGACGAACTCAAACTCACCGCGTCGGTTGGCGTTGCGCCGAATAAGTTCCTCGCCAAGCTTGCGAGTGATCTAGAAAAACCCGATGGGTTGACGGTCATCCCGCCGGACGACGCATCGATTCGGCGGATCCTTGACCCGCTGCCGATCGGTCGGATGTGGGGCGTTGGGCCTGCGACGGAGGCGAAGCTAAATCGGCGTGGCGTGCGGACGTTCGCGGACCTACGCAGACTGACCGAGCAAGAGCTTTCACAAG
>JBGCDC010000010.1:0-2058 GCA_045105055.1 Phycisphaeraceae bacterium
AGTCACGCGCAATGTTCAGACCAAGACCAAAGCCCTTTGCAACAGATCGGCGAGGGTCCGTAACCTGAGAAAATCGCTCGCACACCTTGGGCAACTCGTCCTCAGACAGACCAATCCCTTCGTCTCGTACCGCAACAAGCACTTCGCCATCGTTCGCCAAATCAGCGGTCACATGGATCGTACTTTCCTCAGGGGAAAACTTGATCGCGTTGATCACGAGGTTGATCAGCACTCGGCCGATCTTCTCGCTGTCCGCGAACACCTCGGGCAGCGCGTCGTCTACCTCATAAACCACTTTGATCGATTTACTTTGAGCACGCGTCTCGAGCGTCGGGCGAGCACGTTCAAAAATACGCTGCACGGAAGTCACGCTGCGGTGTACGCGTAGCTTCTGTGCTTTGAGCTTGCTCGAATCTAAGAAGTCATCGACCATTGCATTGAGGTCGCGGGCGCTCGCATCGATATAGCTTAAAAACTCGGCTTGTTTCTCATTGACCTCTCCGCCGAGGCCGTCGGTGAGGATGCTGACAAACTCTTGAATCACCGTCAAAGGTGTTCGAAAATCGTGCGCGACGTTATCGACAAAGCGGTGCGCGGTGCGTGTCATCTCGGTGAGCACGTCGTTTCGTTCGTATAGTTTTTGATTGGCGAGTTTAAGTTCACGAGCAAACTGCTTGTTGCGTTTGCCCATGTCGTATCGGCGTAGCGCATCTGCAATCGCGTGCTTGAGTTTGCCGATGTCCGTCGCGACGTCACTCTTGAGCAGGTAGTCGGATGCACCAAGGCGAAAGGCGCTGGAGGCGACACGCTCATCACCCGTCGCAGTAAGCATCAGCACCGGGCCAACATCCTGCCGAATCAAGTCCGCCATCCAGTCCAGGCCGTTGCTATCAGGCATGTCAAAATCACAAAGGATCGCGACCGGGCCTTGCGCGGGCATGTTGGCGAGTGCTTCACCCGCTTCGGTGTAGGTAAATACTTGGCCGACACTGAGCTTGGGGTGCGGCTGCCGAAGCCGTTTATCCATCAAACGTAGTTGAAGGGGGTCGTCATCAATAACGACGAGTGTGATCGGCGATGTAATTGCCATGCGAACCTCTTGATTGCCAGCCCCCTTGACCCAACATGCTGACTGCCCGACACAGGCAAAAAGACTTTATCCAGAATGCAATCGACACCCCGCGATGATTTCTCTATTTAAACGCGGCCTTTTTGTGAATTTCTTATTATCTGACGCGATTTATGGCCAATAAGCGTATTTAAAACGCAAAAAATTGCAACGTTATTCCCCACGAGCGAGCCAATTAACCTTGTTATTAAGACGCTTCTGAAAAATTTATATGCCCGCATAACTAGGCAAACCATAACGTCAGCCAGTTCGGTGTTAACCCAAAAAGGAAATGTCAATTGCTTTCAGCAAGCCGTCACATCGGGTCGCTATCCATTTTTTCACGAATGTTCGTACTGCGGGACTGTCATCCATTCGCCGTCTTTGAGCGAAGACTCATGCGCAGCGACTCCCGCCATGGTCATGTTCAAGGCTTCGCTGATGTCGACGATAGGTTTGCGATCGAGGAGGATGGATTCGATGAAGTCGTTGGTGAGTTGGCCATGGGATCCGCCGTGGCCGCCGCCTTTGACGCCGGGCGGCAGTGCGGGGCGTGCTGTGTTGATATTTTTGTTGCCGGGCTTTTGGCCGTAGGTTCTGCCCTGTTCGCCGTGTGCGTTTTGCGCGTCCCAGCTCTGCGCGATTCGGCAGATACCACCTTCGCTTGTTTTGAAGAGCGCGACTTGTGTACCGAACGGGTTTTTGTGTTGGTTGTTCCCGCCATTGAACTCGGGATAGAGGCTTGGCATGCCGACGCAGGACACTTCAGTAAGTCGGCCCCCGCCGGTGACGGAGACGTAGTAGGCAGTCGCGTGGGTCGGGTACCACATAGGCGGCAGCGCGCGACGCCAGCCGTATTCGTCCACCTTGCCGGTCTTTGGGTTGTAGCCTGGCAGCGTGCCAACCTTGTCGTGGTAGTACTCGCCTTCGGTATAGATAAGCTTGCCTAG
>JBGCDC010000011.1:0-5963 GCA_045105055.1 Phycisphaeraceae bacterium
GTGGAACATGTCCGGGCGGAGGAAGTCCTTGTCGGCAAAGGCGATCGAGTGGACGACGAAGTCGAGCGTTCCGTGGTCTTTTTCCCATTGGTCGAAGACGGCTTGGATGGATTCATCATCGTTCGCGTCACAGGAGACGAGCCAGGGCTCTTCGATCCCGAGCTTTTTGACGGCCTTGCCGACGCGGTGCTCCATCTTGCCCATGGGGAGGAAGGTGAAGCCGACCTCTGCGCCGTGCTGGACGAGTGATTGCGCGATGAAGTAGGCGTAGCTGCGTTCGTTGGCGACGCCGAAGACGATGCCTTTTTTGCCGGTCATCAGACCCATGTCGATTCCTTTCGATGCGGTGTTTATCTTGAAGCGGACAGTCTAGCGAATTCGTGGTCGCGTAGCCGCAGGGCGACGCCCTCGTGGACGAGTCTCTGGTTAGTTGTCCGCCCGCGTGTGACGCGGCGGCTACATCAGATCGATGGACATGACGGTGTGTGGGCCGATGGGCTCGATCTCGAAGATATCGCCTTGTGCGGTGAAGCCGACCTTTTCATAGAAATGCTGTGCGGACAGTCGGGCGTTGCACCAGAGGCGTCGGCCTGCTTTCCCCGCGAGATGATGGGTCGCGTGTTGCATGAGTCGAGTGCCTAGGCCCGTGCCCTGCCACACGGGATCGACCGCCATGCCGCGGAGCTGCCAATCGTGTGGCGCGGGATCGATCGGGTGAGCCGCGATATAGAACGATGCAATTGCGACGATCTCGTTGGCTGTCGTGATCGCGGCGAGATGGAAGGTAGTTACCTCGTCGTCGCCGGGGTAGACCATCGTGTCGAGGGTTTGGTGCGGCCGAAGCACACGATGCCGTAGCGTACGGACCGCCTGGGGCGTGACGAGACGGATGATCGGGCTGTCTTGAATAGGGGTTTGCATGGTGCGGGATTTGTTGCTGACGGGCCGAATCACAAGTCCAGCGTGCAATCCAAGGTCCGAATATCACAAACGAACTATCTTAGCTGTGGCAACGTAGGGTAAGGGGGGCTATCATGCCCCGCTGAACACGTGCGTACCGTTCATCCATCAGGTTTCTCCTCAACGATTCGTTCTTTTCAGACATGAGTCAGGACCAGCTTACTTACACCCGTGCAACGACCGCATCGCTCATCGGCTTAGCGATGCAGTTCGTGCTTGCGTTGCTGCTCGTCATCCTCGGGCTGTACGCCGAGTCCAAGGCAGTGCTCGCAGCAGCGTTTTACACCCTGCCCGGCCTAGCGATCTGGCTGCTGCTGTGGCTGATCTACAAGCAGCACCAACTCGAACGTGCCGAGGCGCTCGAAGCGAGCAAACTCGCCGAGACCGATGCACGCTCCGCCGCGCTTTTCGATGAGGCTGGCTCGCAACTCGCACAAGCCAAGACACGCCTAGAAAACCTCTACAAATGGGGCGTTCGAGTCGTCAGCGGGCTCACCGCGGCGTATTTCATCGGCGTCGGCGTCTTGCTGCTCTATCTGAACAACAAGGCGCTTGACCTTGGCACGCTGGCCGACGCGCCACTGAGCGAGACGGTCAACGTCAGCCTGTTTGGCCTATTGCTCGTCGTCGGCTGGATGGGCGGGTTCCTTGTCGCTCGATACGTCGCAGGCATGACCCGCGTCGATAGCTGGCAAGCGCTACGCGGCGGAGCAAGCACGCTCATCGGCAACGTCTTCCTAGGCGTCCTGCCCATCATCATCGCGACCGCCCTGCTTTTGCTCGGCAACAACGTCGGCTTCGTCTATCTCGCACTCATCATCCCCGCGATCATGGTGCTGCTCGGCATCGAGGTCGTGCTCGGCATGGTGTTCGGCTTCTACCGACCCCGCAAGGGCAACGAATTCGTCCGCCCCGCGTTCGACTCGCGGCTACTCGGCTGGCTTACTCGGCCCGAGTCTATCGGCAAAATCTTCTCCGAGACGCTTAACTACCAGTTCGGCTTCGAGGTTTCTAAGAGCTGGTTCATGCGACTGCTCGGCAAGGCGCTCCTGCCACTGGCGGGCGTGTGCTTCGCGGTTGTCATCGGCATGACGAGTGTCGTCATCGTCGAGCCGCACCAGCAAGCTATCGTCACGACCAACGGCGCGTTTGTCCGTATCGCCGACCCGGGTCTTAGCTTCAAAGCGCCTTGGCCTTTCGGCAAAGCGGAGAAGCACGACGTGCAGCGCGTCCACTCCATCCGCCTCGGCTCACGCGCTCACATCGACGACGACCACAAAATCATGGGCCCGATCCTCTGGACCAACCCGCACGTCGAAGAAGGCGCGACCGAAGAACTACTCATCACCGCGCCTCCGCCGGGAATCGGCACCACCGGCAGTAAGGACTCTGTCCTTGGCGAGATGATCGGTGCGGACATCGATGTTAAGTACCGCATCTCCGACCTTAAAAAATATGCTGGTATTGAAGATCCCGAGAAGGGAACGACCAACCCCGAGGTGCTGCTGCAGACCGTTGCTCAGCACGAGGTGACACGCTACTTCGCAACCAACGACACGGATCAGTTGCTGTCGTCGGGACGAGCGACCGCGGGAACCGACCTGCAATCTGCGATCCAAGCGGAGCTAGACAAGTACGCGGTAGGCTTAGAAGTGGTCTTCGTGTCGGTCTCTGGCGTGCACCCGCCGCAGGAAGTTGCCGACGATTACCACGCACGCATCAACGCGCTTCAGGAGTCGCAAACCGCCGAGGCCAAGGCCCTACAAGAAGCAGACATCATCCTCGCGATGGTGGCGGGCGACCGCGAACGTGCCGCGCGATTAAGCGAGATGGTGCAGACATTCACCGACCTTAGCGCCGAGTTGAAGCAGCTCGAAGATGGCTCGGAAAAACGCAACGAACGACAAGCCGAAGCAGACCGCCAACGCATCGCGATCGAACTACTCATGATCGAAAGCGGCGGCATGGTCGGCCAACGCATGGCCGAGGCCCGTGCCGCACGATGGTCGCAATCCCTCGGTGCTGAAGCACGTGACAAACGCCTGACCGCTGAGCTTCAAGCCTACGAAAACGCGCCGCGTTACTACCCCGTGAGTCGGTACCTCGACGCCATCGTCGCCGGGCTCGCAGACCGTCCCAAGACCGTGATCGGCAGTGATGCCGAAGTGTCCAACCCCGAGGTCGTGCTCGACCTGCCGCTCGGCTCGTCCGGCGGCGGCGCGATACCACGCTGATTGACCCACTCCCGCACTGTCCCCACACCCTTGCAAGGCCCGCTGCTATGAGACGCCTGTCCACCGCCATCCTCGCCATCGGCATCGCACTGGTCTTCGTGCTCTACATGGTCACGTACACCGTGGCCTACAACGAGATCGCGATCATCACTACCTTTGATAGCGCTACCCAGCCAGACCCCAAGGCCCTCGCCGACGGCAAAGACTCCGGCAGCGTCATCCAAGAGCCCGGCCTCAAGTTCAAGTGGCCTTGGCCCATCCAACGCGTTCAAACCTACCCCACCCAATACCAGATCCTTCAAGACACGCCCGAGCAGCTACAGCTCTCAGACGGCAACACCATCATCATCAACCTCGCGTTGACCTGGCGTATCAGCGACCCCCTCTCGTTCGACAAAGCCCACGAAGACTACGATGACGCGACCGACAAACTCCTCGCACAGATGCGCGACCTTCGATCGGTGATCTCAAACGACTACACCTTCGGCCAACTGGTCAACGAAGACGCCAGCAAGATTGAACTCGATGAACTCGAAGTCAAGATCGCTGACGAACTGACCAACCGTTTGATTAATAATCAACTCGACTGGGGTATCGAGGTCTCAAAAGTCACCGTCGCGAAGATGCTCTACACCGAGTCCACCGCGGCCAGCGTCAACCAGCGCATGACCGCGACGCAAGAACGAAAAGCCCAAGAGATCCGCAGCCAAGGCGACTCGCAGGCCGCCGCGATCGTCGCCGAGGCAGAGTCCATCAGCAAACGCCTCAGCGACTTCGCCAACACCGTCGCATCCGAGATCGAAACGCTCGGCCGAAGCGAAGCCAACGATATCCTCTCCAAGTATTCTGAAAAGGGTGCTAACCCTGATCTCGCCATCTACCTGCGTCAGCTCGAAGCGATTGAAAAGATCCTTGCCAACCGCACGACCTTCGTCCTCAACGCAAAGACCTTCACGCCGCTCGACGTCTTGATTTACGGCCACGGCGAGCCCGGAAACCTGTCTCGCCTCTTCGACAAAGAAGAATCTGCCGAGGCCACCAGTGGGGCCCCGCTTGCTCCCGACCTACGTGAAGCCGCGTTACTCAAGCGAATCGACAATCTGCTCGACCGCATCGAACAGCTTGAAAAACAAGCCGAAACGCTCGATGCATCGCAGCCCCCCCTGAAAACCATTAGCCAATCGGAGGCCCGGCCGTGAGCCAAGCGCCACCCGATCCCATCTCGAATAAGCCCACCGATGAGCCGGGCCTCGACGCAGCACAGCAGTCGCTTTCCGATGCGCTGAGTGTTAGCTTCCGCGTGCTCAAAATTTTGATGGTCTTCCTCACGGTCTTTTACCTCCTCTCCGGCACGATCCGTGTACAGGAAGGCGAAACCGCCGTCAGCTACCGCCTCGGCAAAGAGGTCGGCACCTACCAGTCTGGCTGGCACTTCGGCCTGCCCTTCCCGATCCAACGCAACATCACCGTGCCCTCCAACACGCAGACGCTTCGGCTTGACGAATCCTTCTGGTACAACAACCCCGACGACAAAAAGCCCGAAGAGCTCGCCTTCCAACAGCTCAATCCGCTCAACGACAGCTTCCTCATCACCGGTGACACCAACGTCATCCACGTCCAATTTGGCATCAACTACGTCATCGACCCCGATCGTGTCGATGACTACCTCCGAAACGTCGGCACCATCGAACGAGCTAACGAATTGGTCAAGACCGCAGCCGAACGCGGCATGATCCACTACGTTGCCTCGGCCAACGTCGAGAATATCATCACTCGAGGCAAGTTCGAAAACACCGTCATCCAAGCCAACACGCAAAAGGTGCTGACAGACCTAGAGACCGGGATCAAGATCCAGCAGGTCCTCATCGAAGGTAACAACCAATCGATGCCCAACCAGGTTCGCGAGGCGTACAACGCCGTGACCCAGGCACAGGCGGAAAAGGCGCGGACCATCCAAGAAGCCCGTCGCGTATACAACCAGACGCTCGGCGAAACCGCAGGCGGCGCTCACACCGATCTGCTGAGCATGATCCGCGCTTACGAATGGGCTCTGGCTAGCGAAGACAACACGCTTACCAAACAGCTTCGCGATGTCTTAGACGCCTCGTTCCGCGAATTACGTCTGCCCAGCAGCGAAACCCTCGCAGCGATCACCGCCTACCAGCAGGCCTCCGCCAACGCCGCGGGCAACGACGACGCACAGGCCAAGGAAGAAGCCGACATCGCAACCGCCGCACTTGCAAAGCAGCTCACCGATCACTCCGACGCCTTCACCGGCCGAGCCATCGCAGGCCAAATCGCCGCGGCCATTAGCGAAGCTAGCGCGATGCGTTACCAGATCTCCAACAAGGCCGAGCAAGACTACAACCGCTACGCCTCTGACTTAGCCACCTACAACAAGACCCCGCGACTGCTCGCTTCCACCCGCCTGCAAGAAACCCGCGAGAAGGTCTTGTCCGACGTGCTCGTGCAAACCATCGTCGGCCCGATCACACGCATCAACACGAACCCCGACCCCGAGGTCGCAGAAGAAATCGCCGAGGCCGACCTCATCCGCCGCCGCGAAGAAGCACGACGTAAAAAAGAAGCGCAAGGCCGCTAAGCTTCGCTGTCCCAAAACGGACACAGCTCGCCTTATAACAATCATCAACGGAAAGCTAGCCTCGCCTCGCGCGAGGCTAGCTTTTTATGGATTTACCTGAAACAAAACACACGCACACGCAGTTGTCTTTCCATCATCCCACCCCCATTGGAAGGCCCACGCATGTC
>JBGCDC010000012.1:0-13022 GCA_045105055.1 Phycisphaeraceae bacterium
GCGAGAGCGGGGAGCAGTGCGAGTGTGTTGAAGCGGGTCATCTTGGATTCCTCCATTAAAGGGAAAAGGGACAAAACAGAAAGGTTCGCCTGCACGATGCAGGTTTTTAGAAGTTGGGGTTTAGTAGTTCCAAAGGTTTGAGAATCACAATTGGATCGC
Organism: Phycisphaeraceae bacterium; assembly: GCA_045105055.1. Taxonomy (GTDB): domain Bacteria; phylum Planctomycetota; class Phycisphaerae; order Phycisphaerales; family Phycisphaeraceae; genus JAHQVV01. The sequence continues at coordinate 160 of JBGCDC010000012.1, forward strand.
CAAGAATGATCCAGTCCATGTGGCGGGTGTCGCCGCCATCGGTGCTGACAACCGTGAGATATCGATTGGTTTCGTTGATCGTTAGATCGAGACGATCGACAAGCAGTTTGTCTGGATCGGTAAGGTCGAACGTCCGATGCATGACAGTTTCGCTGTCGACGTAGGCCAAGAATTCACTAAGAAGCGTTGTGGGGGCATTGGGCTTGCCAGCGCCGCTGGCGTTACCCACGATGGCTTGGACCTTGATGATTTCAAAGCCGGGGTTCATCTTTCGGATGGCATCGAGATCGACGACCAAGCCGCTGTTGCTGTGCATCACCAAGGCCTGCTTGCCGGCAGCGACGAAGTCATAGCCAGGCAGATTGGTTGGGATGGAAACGGGATTTAACGCTTCGACAGGTGGCATCTCAGCACCCGACCAGATCAGGCCGTAGCCGATGCCGGTGGTCTGTGGCATGTTCGGCAGCGATAGGCCCGTGGGCAGATCTTCGATCCGGCCGTCTTTGCTGGGGATGAATACGCGGGAGACGTAGGGGCTGCCCTGGACAAGGTTGGCTCGTCCCGAACTGACAAGGCCGACCAAAGCGTTGTTCTCTGTGATCTTGCTTGTGTACTGTCCGGTTTGTGTATGCAGCCCGATGTTTTGTCGGGACGTTGTGCCGTCGCCACCCATGATCATGTCGGCGAGCGAAAGGCTAACGGTCAGCTCTCGTGTAAAGGCCTTGTCGTCGTAGTAGACGAAAGTCAACTCGTTTCCGCCGGATGCAATCACCGCAGCACCTGATTCGCCGATCGATAAAGGCTCACCAACAGGTTTTAGATCAACGATAGGCGAGGCCTTAATCGTGCCGTGGAAGACTTGGACAAGTGTTTGCTGATCTTGATCAACTCGCACACCAAACTCGGTTCCGGCCGTCGTTCGCTGCGAGCTGACGAGCCGGGCCTTGGCGTAGGAATGCGTCGCGTTCGCATCTGCTGAAGCGTTGATGGTCAAGTTGCCTGTTAGGTAAAGAGACACACTCGTCGTCGGTGTATGGGTCGAGAGGCTCAACTGAACGTCACGGTTGATTCGGCCCGCGGTTTCAACGAAACGAGCGTTAGGTGTGTTGAGTATGAAGCCCGCGCTGGATTGGGGGACGGAAGCAACCACTCGGCCCTGTGTCACGTCCATCATGTTGATGCCGGTGAGCTCGAATGAAGCTGGGCCCTCGATGACAACGCGCGTGCCGCTAAGGAGTTCAAGCTCGGCCATGCCGGCGAGGAGCTGATGCTTGCCTTCACGAAGTAGGCCTGATTCGTCTTCGACAGATGCCCATTGGACATCGAGCCCTCGTACCAGGGTTGCAAAGGCTGGGCCGGTGTTTGGCGCGACCGCAGTCGGCCCCGAATTGCTCGCGGTGTCGGCGGGCCCATCGCTTTGCGGCGTGACGTAAAACAAGAGCGTCGCGGCAAGCACAACCGCGGCTGCTAGGCCAAGCCAAACGAGGGCCTTGGGAATCACAACGATCAGTTGCTTGTTGGATTTGGCCTGATCTGCACGCTCGCTATTGCTTGCGGCTTCGAAGCGCATCCGCTCTTTCTTGAGGCGCTGCTGCTCTAAAACGGTTTCCGTAACATCGACCAGCTGCCCGGGCTCAGACAAGCGTTCGAGCTCAGCTAACTCTTCAAGAAGCGAGAGCGAATCATCCTCGGGCTGACAAAGCTGCGAGACCGCGGTGGTCATGTGGGCGTCTTGTGCTGCCAACAATGCAAACGCCTCCGCGTTCTTAGGCGACTCGGCGATCCACTGGGATAGCTCTGCGGTTTGTTCCGCGGTCGCCTCACCCATCAGATAACACAAGCAAAGCGTCTGCTTATCCACTTGCTCCCCCTTTTGTTGCCATCCGCGACTCAATGCATCGGGCGAGCGTCTGTCGAATCCGACGGAGCATCACTGTGACCGAGTTCGGTGCGATGTTGAGTGCTGTCGCGATCTCTTCGTGCCGAACGCCTTCGTAGTATTTGCGGTAGAGGACCTGCTTACTGCGTGGCGGAAGTTTTTGGATGCACTGTTCGAGCGCGTCTTGCTGGGGAAGCACCTTGTCTTCGATCGCGACGAACGCATCAGGAAGCATCTGGATGACTTCGTCGGAAAGCACTCTGGCGCTGCGTTTACGCTGGTGAATACATTCCAAGATGCGGTAACGCGCGATCCCGATGGCCCACGCGGCAAACGGCGTCGTCGGATCGTAATCATCGAAGTGCTCGACGAGGTACTGAACGGTCGCCTGCGTCACGTCTTCGCTGTCGTGGTGATCACGCAGGGACGCACGGATGTACGCGGTGACTGTCGGCTGTGCCTGCCCCCAGAGCAGGGTCAGCTTGGACATTTTCTTCGAGTTGTTAGCTTCTGAGCTACTCATTGCGGGGTACCTACATAGGTTAGGAATTGGCGTGAGAAGGAAGTGACAGTGATACGGCTGTTTTTTATAAAAAAGCGGTTTATCACCTGCTAAGTCGCATAATTGCACCATCAGGCAGGGAAAATCGCAGCACAGGGGTCAAAAGAAGGGGTAAGGTCTCTGTAGATACCAACGACACCAATACGGAGATCACGCATGGGATGGGCACGGACATTGTTACTGGGCGATATCGGCAATCGACTGGATATCGCGGATACCGAGCGGGACATCGAGCATGTTCGGCGAGAGCTGCGGGCAGGGCGGCAAATTGATCAATCGCAGGACCAGATCATCGCGGCGCTGCGGGAGGAAAACGAGGAGCTTGAAATCTGGGTCGCGTCGCTGATCAAGCTGCTCGAGCAGAAAGGCGTGCTCTCACCGGACGACGTCGCGAAGCTGGTCGGCAAGCTAGACGCGTCGTGAAATAGGAATCATTGCGAAAAAGCATCAGCCGATGGGCCGGATCGCGGGCTTCTCTTTAGAAAAATGGCTGCGGACATCCGCTGCGCCTGTTGCGGGTTTAGCCGCGTCGTCGACGAGCGATGAGCAGTCCGCCTAGGCCGAGCAGGGCCAGGGAGCTGGGTTCCGGGACAAGGGTGCCGGAGAATTGCACTTCGGACAGGCCGTAGAACGTGTTGCCGTCGCCGTAGTTGGAGTCGATATCGAACTTGATGTAGCGGGCGTTGAAGGCGGTGATAGCGGACGCGTCAGCGATCAGGCCGGTCGAGTCGAAGGCTTCGCCGGTGTAGGTGTCGGTTCCATCGGCTTGCGCGAAGTTGGAGATGCCTGCGACCGTTGAGCCTAGGGCAGCGGTTTCGCCGTATTCGACGGAGACTTGATTGACGCCGCGATTGGTGAGGTTGGTTGAGACGCCCGCGAGCTCGTTGTAGTTCCAAACCCGGAAACTGGTGACGGTGTAGAAGTCGCCAAGGTCAAAGATGACAAACGGGTCGAGGTCGACGCCGCCGAAGTTGCCCGAGCCAGTGGAGAGCCACATCGTGAGGTTGGGGTTGTCGCTTGTGTGGAAGCCGCCGGTGAGTCCGCTGCCATCCACGATCTGGTCGTCGATGCGCGTAAAGTTGAGGCCTAGTTCGCTGGAGGCGGTCACGTCACTAGGAGCGATCACGATGGGGGCCGCAGCGGTAGGAATTGCGGACAACAGGAGTGCAGCGGATAAGGAAGCGATGCTGAGCTTGATCACGATTTCTCCCCAAAACGAAAGGCTTGCCGGTTGTTGCGGTCAGTGTGTCCGCTCATGCCTTTGGCATCCCACGAACGACTATAGCTTACAACAATTGATCTAAAAAGATAGCTATAAATCACGGCAAATACCCTTTGGTTCGGCGCCCCGTGAAGATGGGGCATTTGTACAAGCTAGTCCTTGCTATTTCGCGTCCAGACCCAGGTCGCGACCGAGCCCGCGAGGCAAAGTGCGATGCCAGCGGCGTACGCAATGCGGAAGACAAGCGAGCCCGGCGGTTCAAAGGTCGCAAGGGCGCCGTAGAAACAGAACGCAGCGAGGGCGATAAGGACAGGGATCACAAGCAGACGGATCAGCATGAGAGATGCCTCTGTTTTACGTGACGAGGAGACGATGAAACGATCAAGATACGTGCTCTAGAATCGATCTACCGGCAGCGTATTTACTCGCGCCCCGATCGCCAAAGCTCGTCGGCCCACTGTGGCTGATCGATGAAGGGGTTGCGGTTGCCTTGGATGATTTCGACGCGGTCGTTGCGCAAGCGCTCGGCACCATCGGGTGGATCTTGCTGGTGCCAGCGGAGCAGGGTGGAGGCGACGCCGTGTAGCGGGGCTTTGTCTTGTTGCGCAGCAGAGTCTTCGGTGAGTTCAAGGTCTAGCTCAGCGTCTTCATAGCGTACCGCCATGTAAAAGATCGCACGAGCGATGTCGCCTTTCACTTCGTCGCGCGGCTCCCACGAGTCGTGGTCTCGTCGGCAGCTCGTCGGGCCATCGCGATCGATGTAGAGCTCGCCGCCTTCGTCGAAAGACTTGTTGCCACGCGCGGTGTTAACGGAAACTTCTGCAGGGCGGATGGCGTGCAGGTCGGTGCCCGCGCCTTGCCGTGTGCCGAAATCGCCACGCGACTTGGACCAGACGTGCTCGCGGTTCCAGCCGCTTGCGTCGTTGCCGTGCGCGTCGGCGGATAGCGACCAGCCGGTGTATACCAGCAGTACGTTGTTCAGGTTGTCAGGGTCTTGATCGGTAAAGGTCAACGCATCCCACAACTCGCGATAGTTCAGCTTAATGTGGTCGTCGACGAGCGCATGAAGCTGAGCCTTCAACTCATCACCCACCGCACCGGGATCAATATCGGCGTAGTAGCCCGTGTAGCTCTGATCTTCAACCTCGGCCGAAGCGCTTTCTGGCGGATCACAACCCAGGGTAAATAGACACGAAAGCACAACAAAACAAATCGCTAGACGCATGCGTACGCTATCGACACGACCCACGCTTTACACCAACGAATGATCGCGCCTCACGCCATTCGTTATGCAAACGTCCACCCGGCGGGCTATTGGTTTTTCATGATCGCGTCGAGTTGTTCATGAGCTTGCTGAGATTGAGTCAGCGCGTTGTCGGGCAGGGCATGGTCATCATTCAAAACCCGCAGTTGTTCCGTGCCCAGCAGTTCGAACCAAGACTCGTCGATCTTGCCTTGGCTGTCTTGGATCGATGCGATGTCGAGATCAAAATGTTTGGCGATAAAGCGATAGGCAGCCGCTCGTTTGTTCGGGCCGTAGTCATGGCCCTCGTCTTGGAGGTGCGCGTTCTCGATTTTATTTTCCGCCGCGTAGTAGCTGTAAATATCTTTGATGTAGGGGTACGCGAGGGTTGGATTGTGCTGGGTCCAGTCCTTGCCGTTGGAGATGAGTAGCAGAGGCTTGGGCGCGAAGGCAGCAGCGATTTCAACATTGTTGGTTTCAAAATCGCCGCGTACATGGATCGGCATGCCCGACTCACAGCCGCAGCCACCAAAGAAGTAAGACGACACCATCACGGCCGGCATGGAGAGATCGATGCGCTCGTCAATCGCGCTCAGGACGAAGGTCTGCGTTCCCCCACCGGACCCGCCAGTGATGGCGAGCCGATCGTTGTCGATACCCGGCAGGGCCGCGAGGTAGTCCAGCGCGCGGATGCTGTTCCAAGTATGTAGCCGCAGTGTTTTGGCCGTTTTATGTTCGAGCTGTTTCGTTTCGCCGTGACCGATCATGTCGTAGGCAAATACCGCAGCACCCATGCGCGCGAACGCGGCGCTGCGCGCTTGGACCTGTTCGTCGAAGCGTTTGTCTTTCTTATGGCCGTGCGGACACAGCACGCCGGGCACGCTGACCGATGCGTCATTTGGGTCGTAATCGTTGGGCAAGTAAAGGTTGCCGCAGAGCCACAAACCGGGCAGCGTTTCGATCGCGATGTTCTCGACGGTGTAGCCCACCATCTGCTTTTTACTGTGCCGAATAACTGCGGGAGCTTTGCGATGCTTTGGGATCGATGAGAGCTGCGCGCCGTCGAGGATGTTCTGTCGGATCGTCGCTCGGCGAGCCTCCCACGTCCCTCGATCGTGATGCGTCTTTGAAAAATCATTGAGCAGCTTCGCCGCCTGCGTGGGGGTATAGCAATGGCCGACCATGTACACGTCGCCGTCGCGCTCCTGCCGCTCGGCATGTGCAGGGATGACGAACGTGACAGCAAGTATCAACGTCAGAACTTTGAAGCGATCGCGAATCGTCATGTTGGTTTGGCCTGGTCTGTGTTGGGTGAGAGTAAATATCGATTGGGTAAAGGCTTTGAGTGTATCGATACAGCGATGCATCGCTTCGAGTTTGGGATCTCAGCGAATTTAGCAGACGAGCAAGCGAAGTGCATAACGGCCTTTTTAGCTTTCAATTTAAAGGCCTTACTCCAAAAAGTAAGTATCAGAGCAATGCAAACGCAGGCACTAAATAGCTGCCTATGGCCCCTGTCTTTCTCGTTACCCCAAGGCATTACTTAGATAGTTGTGTTTTTGAGAATCTTCGAAAACGCTTGTTGAGAAGTCGATTTCTTGCGTTAACTTGCTCCTATACCCATAGGCAATCTACGGGTTGGATCCAGAAAAGAACCATTCATATCCATTGGAGGATTAGACGTTATGCAAGAAGCTCAAGTGGCCATCACTCCGTCCCGACTCACTTTATTCCGTACCGTCACCAAAGCCAGCTTCACCACGCTTGCGTTAACCGCGGCGATTGGAACGAGCTCGGCAAACGCATTGGATGTGTGGGTTGAGTTTGGCTCCGCGTTTGAAACCGGTCTCAACGCCGCGACCTCCTCCGCAGGCGTTAGTAGTTTCACTGCTGGCGAACGCGCGACCATCGAAGCGAACATCCTCAGCGATTTGAACACGATTTACACAGGCTACAACCTCGCGTTTTCTACCAGCGACCCTGGTGGGACCCGCGAGCAAATCAACTTCGGCGCAACCACCACGTCAGGCGGCGCGCTGGGCGTTGCCCCTTTGGACTTTGGAAACCTTTCATCGTTCGGCGGATCCAGCAGCAGTTCGGCCCGAGTCTTCACTGCAAACTTTGATTTCTTCATAGAAAGTTTTGAGCCTCGTAGCCAGCAGATTGCCGAGATCTCTCGCGGCTTGGCCGGGACCGGTGCACACGAGCTGCTGCACTCACTAGGCGCACGCCATTACAACGCGTACAGCGACCCGAGCATCACGCCTAGCACTTATGCGGCGACCGGCGGTGTCCAAAACAACTACGTCATCGCGACCGGCTCGACCGGCCTAGGCGAAGTTGGACGCGAAACACTGCGCACCATTTCGCCTTGGTCTAAAGTTATTCTCGACGTCACGGGCGGCCTGACCGTATTCGGAGGCACACCTGCATCTGCAGTCACCACCCCCATCGTTCAGGAGTTTGAGTCGGGCGACGCCGGTGCGACATTGGGTACCGCTCAGGCACTGACCATGACGACGGGCGAAACATCTGGTGCTGAAATTGGCCTCGTTTTTGCCGACCTCGACTCAACGACCTCGGACGTCGATCTCTACAGCTTCACCACCGACGGCCCGGGCTCGGTGACCGCAGAGATCTGGAGCCTCTCGCGTCTTGGCGCAAGCTTCGATGCAACACTCACGCTGTTTGACACCGATGGCACCACCGTGCTGCTGTCCAATGACAACGCTGGCTACAGCGGCAACACATTCAACATCGCTTCGAACATCTCAAATGATCCGTTCTTATTGAACGCCCAGCTCGACGAGGCGGGCACGTACTACCTAGAAGTCAAAGCCACGTCTCCAGGTAGCGAAAGCGTCGGCGACGACTACTTCCTGCTTGTCGGTGCTGACGTCGTCCCCGAGCCGTCCTCACTCGCATTTTTAGCAATGGGTGGCTTACTCGCCGCCCGACGCCGACGTGGCTGAATGCAGATTATTTTCAAGCGTTAGAGCATCTTGCGCCTGTTTTCTTCTTCCGCTGATTCTGTAGCCGCCGGGCCACGCCCGGGCGGAGGGTTTCCGACACGCTACCGCTTCGGCTTAGCAATCAAAGCGATGGATCGGTTTTCGACGATTCGTCCGCCCGCGTGGTGACGCGGCGGCTGCGTCGAGCCCATGATCGAAGTGGAGATCAATCACTTTCGGCTTACGAGAGAAGTCAGAACCGAGTTGGGTGCCTTGGCAGCTTGCCGGCCAGGCGAAGTCACAGAAAACGCTATTCCGGCCGGCAAGCGACCGGGGCACCTATACCAATCCATGCATAAAGGCCTAGGAGGGAGAAGGAGCCAAGGCAACAAGGCCAGAAATGACCAACGCTGCTCAAATCAGAACAATTTGATTTCTTCCGAGCATCGCACCGGTTCTTGGGATCGTACCCGCCGCTGCCGGTTGTTCGGTTACTCCCGACGCACCGGCACCGAGCCGTCTTTGCGGGCGAGCGCGGGGTCGAGCACTTTGCCCGGGCGGATCGGCGTGTGCTCGCGTTGAACGATCGCCTCAATTTGTACAACGATATCGGGGTGCTGGGCAGCGATGTCGTTGGCTTCACTCACATCTTTGGAGAGGTCGTAGAGTTGCCAAGGCGATTGCTTGCCGCGGCGGATCGCTTTCCAATCGCCTATACGCACCGCGGTCTGGTTGCCGAACTCCCAGTACAACGCATCGTGCATTTTCTGTTCGCCCTTGCCTAGCAGCGTCGGCAGGATCGAGATCCCATCGACTTGTTCTGGCGTCGCTGTGCCAGCTAGCTCGGTCAATGTCGGGAACACATCGGGGAAGTACCAGAGGTGATCGCTGGTGCTGCCGGGCTTAATTTTGCCGGGCCAGCGCACGAACATCGGCACGCGAAGCCCGCCTTCGTAAAGGTCTTTTTTGTAGCCACGGAAAGACACGCCGGTCTTCGGATCGACGTTGGGTGAGAATCGGCCGTTGGGGAAGTCTTCGTCGTTGAAGTAGTCTTGCCCACCGTTGTCGCCACAGAGGAAGATGATGGTGTTGTCTTCTAGGCCGTCGGCTTTGAGCTTTGCGACCAGGTCGCCGATCTGTTGGTCGATCTTCATCATCATCGCGGCGTACATGCGCGAGTCGGTATCGCGCTTCTGGCCTTGCCGCCAAGGCTTGTCCTTAAACGCCTGCCATGCCGGGTCGTCGGCGGGCATGCCCCATCGGCCGTGCGGGATGATGACGGGGAGGTACAGGAAGAAGGGCTTGTCTTTATTGTCATCGAGCCAGCCCATGGCTTCGTCCCAGATGACATCGTGAGCGAAGGTCTCGCCGACGTATGGGCTGCCGGTGTTGCCTTTGAGCGGGACTTCTTTTGAGTTGTCGATGAGGTAGGTGGGGTAGTAGGTGTGCGCGTGGACCTGGTGGTAATAGCCGAAGAAGCGGTCGAAGCCGTGCTTCTCGGGGACGCCTGTGGTGCCGCGTCCACCGATACCCCATTTGCCGAATCCGCCTGTGGCGTAGCCCGCTTTTTTGAGTGCGGTGGCGACGGTGATGTCGTCTTCGCGGATCGGGCTTGCGCCGCCGTTGTTGCGCATGGAGGCGTTGCCGAGGTGTTGGCCGAGCATGAGCGTCGCGCGCGTCGGTCCACAGACCGGGCCACCTGCAAGTGCTTGGGTAAACCGCATTCCGCCGTTGAGGAACAGCTCGTCGATGTTCGGCGTCTTGAGGTCGGGGTGTCCTAGGCCAGAGACTTCGTAATAGCCCCACTCGTCCATCATGAGGTAAATGATGTTCGGCTTGTCCGCGGCGAGGGCGGGCGAGGCGAGCATCAGAAGTGCGAGTAGGCTCAGCAGGTGTTTGCGCATGGTGTAGCTTCCGATTAGTGGCGGTACAACTATTAGCGTCTTAGCCCGGCCAACTATTACAACCCGCAACGGAAAGCGGCCGAGCCACGGCTTTTACGCCCGGTCTTTGAGCGTTCGCACGCGTCGCTGCATCGCTTCGAGTTCTTTTTCGAGGAGGACGAGCTCGTCGCCGACGGTGAGGTGGCCGGTCTCTTCCATGTGTTTTTCGCGATCGTCAGCGGCCTGTTCGTCTTGGGCTTCTTCCATCGATTGGATGATCACGCCGATGAACAGGTTGAGCATAATCATCGTGCCCATGAGGACGAAGCTGACGAAGTAAATCGCGCCGATGACCGGGCTGGCGACGGAGTTGAACTGACCGGCATAGGTCGCGCGGTCGCCCTCGTTAAACGGGTAGCGATCGCTGCCCCACATCTGGATGTACATGATGTCGGTCCAGTCTTCGAGCGTCACCACACGGAAGAGCGATAGCATCGACGTCTGCAAGTCATTGAAATGCACCGGGTCGTTGCCCGACCAGAGGAACACGCCCATCACGGCATACACATAGAACATAAGCATGAGCAAGATGCTCACGTACATCATCGAGGGCAGCGACTTGATCAGCGAGCCTACGATGAGCTGCAATTGTGGCACGACGCTAACGAGTCGAAGCGCACGGAGGATACGTGCGAGGCGCATCACCGCGGCGTACTGCGCGTTCACCGGCAGGAAGCAGACGACGACAATCGTGAAGTCAAAGACGTTCCACGGGTCTTGGAAGTAGCGGTACCAGTGCTTGCCGTGTTGCGCCATCTTGAGCACGGCTTCAATCACGAACAGCCAGAGCACGATCTTGTCGAGCCCATGCAGCAGTGTGCCGTACTGCTCCATCATGGATGGGTAAGTCTCGATGCCGACGAGTACCGCTGCAAAGAGGATCAGCAGCAAGATGCCGTTCTGAAACCAAGGGCTGGCGACGATTCGGCCGATCGGGTTGTCCGGGTGCTCAGGTTTCACGGCGGGCAGTTTACACGAGTCGGTTGATGTGAACGGTGCCAGGGTCAAGCTGCATCGACATAGCCGCAGGCCGACGGGCTTCCGCCAGCGGCTATGAAAGCCCCCAGGCCTCACATCCCCGTGTGCGCCTTTAGCATCGCACGCACCGTCTCGATCGTGTCCGCATCCTTCGGGAGCTTGTCCTCCCGCCATCGACTCATACGTGGAAAGCGAAACGCGACGCCAGACTTGTGCCGAGTGGATGCTTGTAGGCCTTCGAAGGCGATCTCAAAAACAAGCTCCGGCTTCACCACACGCACCGGGCCGTGCCTAGCAAGCGTGTTCTTCCGAATAAAGCGATCGACCTTTTCAATCTCTTTATTCGACAGCCCCGAGTACGACTTGGTCACCGGCACAAGCTCGCCATCGTCCCACACCGCAAACGTATAGCTCGAGTACAGCCCGGCCCGTCGGCCGCTGCCCTGTTGCCCCTGCACCAACACCGCGTCGATCGTGTACGGGTCGGCCTTCCACTTCCACCAAGGCCCACGCACGCGACCGGACAAATAGGGACTGTCCCCTTTCTTTAGCATCACGCCCTCAACGCCGAGCTCGCGCGCGGTGGCGACGCTCTGTGTGACGTCTTGCCAGTTGGTGACGGATAGCGTTTGCGATAGTTCGATGTCATTTTGCTTGGCGAGCAGTGATTCGAGCGCACCACGACGCTCGCACATGGGTTGGTCGCGCAGGTCTTGCCCGTTGATTTCGAGCGCGTCGTACGCCATGAACACGACGGGCACATCGGGGAAAAGCGACAACTCGACATGTTTACGCCCCAAGCGTTTTTGCAACTGACCAAACGGCAGTGCTCGCCCGTCCTCCCACGCAAGCAGCTCACCATCAAGCACCGCGTCTTGACGCAGCGCCGTCGCCGCTGCGACAATCTCGGGGAAGCCGTCGGCGACTTGTTCCTCGCCTCGCGACCAAAGATAGGCCTCGCCCTCGCGACGGATGAGCTGGGCGCGGATGCCATCCCACTTGTATTCAACCTGCCAATCCGACACGGGCCCAAGCGTGTCCGGCTCACTGTCCAACTGCGCCGCAAGCATGAACGGGTAAGGCTTGCTCGGCGAGGATGCCCCGTCTTCGTCGGCTAGCAGCGATGTAAACGCCTCAGCCGATGGCCGCCAATGCCCCGTCAAACGATGGTCAACCACCGCTGGCTCAAGCCCCACGACCTGCGCTAGCGCCCGCACCATTAGCGCCCGCGACACACCGACCCGCAGCCCGCCGCGCAAGAGCTTGTGAAACAAAAATCGCTCATCGGTATCGAACCTCTCCCACGTATCGAGCACGAGCTTTTTCTGCCGCTGCTCATCCAGCATCGCCAACGGCTCAAGCCGATCACGTACGACGACATGCAGCGGCTCATCGCGAACCTCTTTTTCACACATACCCTCGCCTTGCAAATCTTCCGGGGGTGGGATGAGCAGGGCGAGGGTTTCGCTGAGGTCGCCGACCACGCGGTAGCATCGCTCGATCAGCCAAGGCTCATGGCCCGACACCTCGGCGGCCCATTGCCGAAGTAGTGAACTCTTCATCGTGCGCGTTAATCGCTTACCCGACAACAACACAACCGCCCAGCACGCATCCTCGGCGGGTGCGCTCGTGAAGTAGTCACGCATCGCTTCGACCTTATCGTTGGTCTTTGTCGTCGCATCGAGCCGGAGGTAGAGGTCGGTGAGGCGTTTCATTTTAGGTGGCGGGTATCAGGAGTCAGGGAACAGGTCGGAGGTTTTAGTTGAAAGTGGTTTGTAACTTGGCGAGTATCGATCGGTATAAATTTTGTTTATCAGTTTCCCAACACCCAATCCCTGCCACCTGCCACCCAATCACGCTGCGTCGTCGTCTTCGCTGGAGTAACGGGGTTCTAGGGAATAACTGTCTAGGCCTTGCGTTTGCAGGTACTGGGCCAGTTCGTCGGTGTAGCCATGCGCACAGCCGACGCGGGTCGCGCCGGTGGCGGCGATGGTGCCGAGTAGGCCTTGCCAGTCGGCGTGGTCGGACATCACAAACCCGCGGTCGACGGATCGGAACCGACGCCTGCCACGCACCGCCATCCAC
>JBGCDC010000013.1:0-3562 GCA_045105055.1 Phycisphaeraceae bacterium
GCAACGAGGCCAACAACTGGCGGTGCGACGCGGTACATCAGGCTGCCTTTAAGGAGGCCGACGTGCCAGCCGAGTTGATAGATCACGCCGGAGTTAACAGGGCCACGGATATACCTCTTTAACGCTTTGTAGGCGTCACGGCAGAAGCGCCTGGTTGGATGCGGAAGCTTGTTGTCCTCAAGCCGATAGCGTTTGTAAAGCAACACGTTGTATTGCCCCCACAGCTTGGCTTGGCGGAAGATGCCTTTGTAAGTAGAGCGGTTTCGGATATGCATCAGGGCATCAGGCGCAAAGCGCAGCCTAGCGCCGTGGCGGTACAACCTGATGCAGTAGTCGGTGTCTTGGAGTTCTACCCAATCATTATCGAAGCCACCCACCGCATCATGTAGTGTTTTCTTGACGACTAGGCCACAGGACCCTGAGTGGGGGTAGAACGGGGGCCACCACATGTGTTGAATCCCGTTGACTTGTGTGCCGCCACAGTAGTCTTGCTCGGCCTGGTCGCAGAGTTTTATATAATCGAATCGTGAGGCCAAGAAATCGTGTGTTTCGGAGGCCTTGGCCATCGCAGCGACCCAGCCGGGGGCGATCACGTCGTCAGCATCCACGAACGCGAGCGTCTCGCCAGTGGCAACTTCGGCTCCTTTGTTTCGCGCATACCCGGCACCTTGGTGATCCGACGCATCAACAATACGTAAATTCGCTATCCGACCTTCATACGACCGAGCGACAGACATCGACGTATCGGTCGAGCCATTATCCGCCAAGATCAACTCCCACTCGCCGGGCCATTGCACTGCAGCGATCGCATCGAGTTGCTCGCCAAGTGTGGCAGCAGCGTTATAAATCGGAATAATCAGACTCAGCTTCATCAGAAATTTTCAACACTTGGGTACCCGGCTTCGGTGCCAGATTAAGTGAACAATCGTACCACGCGAACGACGGTCAGCCAATCTCGTTGTTTAAAGATGTTCTAGTGTTGCCAATGACAATAAAACCTCTGTTCGTTAGGCGTTCGAAGTAATTCGCTTTATAGGGCGGATGTGACAACCACCCCTCATCTGTGAGCACCAGTGGTTACGATGGATTAATAATCTATACGGAGACCTCTATGAAACTCTCAGAACTCATCGCGAGCTTGGAACAACACCCTGAAGCGGGGCTAGCGTTTGTGTTGCCAGATGGGTCGCAAGCCCCGGCACATTTTCATGTGACCGAGGTCGGTCGAGTCCGCAAGGACTTCATCGATTGTGGCGGGACCGTTCGCCAAACCGATGCGTGCGTGCTTCAGGTCTGGGTCGCTAACGATGTCGATCACCGGCTACAAGCAGGCAAACTCGGAACAATCATTGCGCTGGCGAAGGAGATCTTTCAAGATACGGACCTGCCTGTTGAGATCGAATACGACGTTGGCGTCATCACACAGTTCGCGGTGGAAAACATGGCCGCCGACGATAAGCAAGTCACGATGACACTCGCGGGCAAACATACCGCCTGCCTGGCTCCAGAACTGTGCAAAGTCGATGGCGAACCCACCGGCTCATCGGACGCGGGCTGCTGTTCACCAAGTCCGACGGTCTCGCTCGGGATATCGCAAGGCAAGTGCTGCTGATCACATCGCCGCGAACCACTCGGCTTACTTCTTGAGATAGCCTTCTGCGGCGCCGACGTGAAACGCGTAGCGATCATCCGCTTTTTCGATCTTTGCTAATAGTGCTTGAATCGCGATGTGCTGGCCCTGCTTGGCAAAGTTACGGGCCACTTCGCGGTGCCACTTGTCAGTTGCAAAGTCTTCTGTAAACGCGATAAAGGATTGGAGCGCAGCGTTCGCTTCGCCCCGCTTAAGCGCCCACATCGCGACATCGGTATTGAATTCTGTCAGCATGAAGACCCGATGCTGATCGTTAAGCGCCTTCGCGCGATCGACCTGCCCAATTGCGATGTCGTGCTGAATCACTGCTTCGTAAACATCACGCTGCATACTTTTGTTCTCGATCACGTTGATCAGCTGCAACGCTTGATCACGGTGACCTAATTGAGCCCAGCTCACCGCGACATCTTGGCGGAGGCCTTGCAGAGTGTACTTGTCGGGCTCGACTTGACTTAACGATTCGGCGGCGCGTTGCATCATCGCTTTGGCACGATTGGCTTGACCGATTTCGTTGTAGGTTGCTGCGAGTTCGCAATACATCTGTGCCCGCGTTGTCGCGATCTGATAATTGGCGACTTGATCCAGCATGCTATCTAAGATCGCGATCGCGCCCGGGGTATCACCCGCTGTGTGCAGGCCGACCGCGGCATAACGATACGCATCGATTTTGATAAAGATTTCAAAGAGGTCGAACGTGATGTCGATGAATTCCTTCGCTGTCTTCGTTTGGCCGTTCTTGGTCAGCGTATAACAGAGCTTGGTATAGACGCTACGCCGATCCATCGCGTCGGGAAAGGCCTCGCGTGCCAGCAGGATGCCGCGCTGCAGACCGAAGCGGCGCGTCATCTGATGGGCCGCTTCGAGATACAGCGAACTCGTCCTCGCGCTGGGCTTACTCACTCGGCCAAGCGCATTGACCGCCTCCTGCGTTTTGTCTTGCGCAAGCATCGTTTGAGCGATGAGGTGGATATAGTCGTCAGGGCGGTCCGGTTCTTCTTGCAAGATGCCCGATAGGAAAAAGCCCACTTCGCGAGCCTTCTCGGGCCGATCAGCTTTGACTTCGAATTCAGCCAGCTCGGCCCACTTCGTCGCCTTAGCCAGCAGCGGCTGCTCCGGGATCAACGCGCGGGCCGCGTCGAGGTGGGCACGGGCACGTTCCAAGTCGGTGCTTTGGGCTTTCGCGACCGACGGCCAAACACACACCGCACAAGCGATCGCAATAAGCGTCAAAAAACGGGGAACCATCGTTAGCTGGGCAGTCTTTACATTCATAGACACGAGCATAGCGATTCGTGGGCTTTTGCCAAAACGATATGACCATCTGCCTTACAATCCCACGCTATGGCAGACGAAACCAAAATTATCTACACGATGCTCAATGTCTCGAAAGAGCACGACCGCAAGAAGGTGCTCAAGGACGTCAATCTCTCGTATTACTACGGGGCGAAGATCGGCGTGCTAGGGCTCAACGGCACGGGCAAGTCGACGCTGCTCCGCATCATGGCGGGCCAAGACAAAGAGTTCGAGGGCCAGGCCCAACTCCAAGCGGGCTACACCGTCGGATTCCTTGAACAGGAGCCAAAGTTCAACGACGAGCAGACGGTCAAGGAAGCCGTGATGGAAGCGGCGAAGGAGACGTACGACCTGCTCGATGAATTCAACCAGATCAATGAGAAGTTCGCGGAGGAGATGTCGCCCGAGGCAATGGAAAAGCTGCTGGACAAGCAGGCGAAGGTGCAGGAAAAACTGGATCACATGGGGGCGTGGGAGATCGATAGCAAGCTAGAGCAGGCGATGGACGCGCTGCGTTGTCCGCCGGAGGACGCGGTGATCGGCCCGTTGAGCGGTGGCGAGAAGCGGCGTGTCGCGTTATGCCAGTTGTTGCTGCGTCAGCCGGACGTCTTGCTGTTG
>JBGCDC010000014.1:0-4205 GCA_045105055.1 Phycisphaeraceae bacterium
GTCGACCATGGGGATCGACTCTTCGACGTCACGAGCGATCGGCTTTTCGCAAAGCACCATCTTGCCCGCTTGGGCCGCGGCGATCGCGATCTCGGCGTGCGTGTCGTTAGGCGTACAGATATCGATCGCGTCGATGTCGTCCCGCGCGATCAGGGCTTTCCAATCAGTCTCGACCGATTCGTACTGCCACTGGCCCGCGAAGTCTTTTGCCTTGTCTTCGCTGCGGCCGCAGACAGCCTTGAGCACAGGGCGCGTCGCGAGGTCGGGGAAGAAGTCGTTAACGCGCTTGTAGCCGTTGGAGTGTGTCCGGCCCATGAAGCCGTAGCCGACGAGGCCGATTCTTAGTTCTTTTGATGTTGCCATATTGTTTTCCTTTTGATCTTCTCTAGTTCGTTTTGATTGAACCGCAGAGGCGCGGAGAACGCGGAGGAAGGCAGTTTCTTAGAAGGAAAACAAAATCTAATTGCCTT
This sequence comes from Phycisphaeraceae bacterium, assembly GCA_045105055.1. GTDB lineage: Bacteria > Planctomycetota > Phycisphaerae > Phycisphaerales > Phycisphaeraceae > JAHQVV01. The sequence continues at coordinate 471 of JBGCDC010000014.1, forward strand.
CCTCTGCGAACTCTGCGCCTCTGCGGTAAAAATTGCCTTACCAGCCGCAGGCGTCGCGGACCTCGACCATTTTGGCGAGGATGGTGTTCCAGGTCTCGGGGTTTTCGAGGGTTGCGTTGGGGAACATGCAGCCGTCCCAGCAGATGTGCTCGATCGCACGTTCCTCAGCGTCTTGGAGCCAGACCTTGGAGCACTTGACGATGTCGAGTTTGCCGTTGGGGTCGTCGGCGGGGCAGTGCTTGCCGGTCTTGTCGTGGTTGCCTGCGCCGTGGACTTCGCCGTCGTTTTGGGCGACGTGGAAGTCAATGGTCCATGGCCGGAGCTTGGCGACCATCTCTTCGTAGGCCGGCCAGAATTCTTCGTCGGTGTAGCCTTCTTTAAGGCAGGCGTGCTCAGCGGCGTTGTAGCCCATGAGATAAAGATAGGTGTGGGCGAGGTCGGCTTGGAAGCCGACGGTCTCGGGCATGTCGACCAGTTCCATAAGATCGAGCACGTCTTTCCATGAGTGCATACCGGCCCAGCAGATCTCACCTTCGATGGCGAGGCGTTCGCCATGGTCGGCAGCGTTCTTGCCGGCCTTTTTGAATGTGTCGGCGATGCGTGCGGTGCCGGCCTTAGGGTCTTCGCGCCACTTCTCGACGCCGAACTCTGCGGAGTCGATGCGCAAGACGCCATACTCGCGGACGCCGTGGTCGTTGAAGACTTTGGCGACTCGGCAAGACTTGGTGATCGCGTCGAGGAACTTGGCTTGTTGTTCGTCAGTCCCCATCGCCGAGTCGCCGACTGTGCCGGGCCAAACGGGGGTGACCATCGAACCGATCTTGAGGTTCTTCGCGGCGACCTTGTCGGCCATGGCTTTGAGGTCGTCTTCGCTTGCGTCGATGTCCATGTGCGGCTGGAAGAGGAAGAGGTCGATGCCGTCGAACTTATTGCCGTTGGCGTTGGCATGTGCGGTGAGCTCGAGCATCTTGTCGAAGCTGATGGCCGGTTCGGCGCCTTCTTCGTCGCCGCCCTTGCCGACTAGGCCGGGCCACATCGCGTTGTGTAGTTTTGGGGATTCATTGCTCATGGTTGGGTTCCTTATGTAGGCCTTGGTTAATCGATTTAGACGGGGTCGCGGGATATTCGGGATTGACGGGAAATAAAAACCGGAATCAAAGTCCCGCTGATCCCGCAAATCTCGTTATTCCGTTAAAAATGATGCTTGGCCAGCATTTCTTTGATGAATTTGTAGCCGCCGCCGTAGATGTTTTCTTTGGCGTCGTACTCGCGCCAGACGTGGATGGCTGCGGCGAAGTCGGGGTCGTCGGGACTGAAGGCTTCGATGACCATCCAGCCATCGAAGTCGATTTCTTTAATGGCGGCGAAGTTTTGATCCCAGTTGACCAGGCCCGTGCCGGGCTCGCCGCGGTCGTTCTCGGAGATGTGGACGAGTTTGATGTGGTCCTTACCCGAGACGATGGCGTCGTTGACGTTTTTCTCTTCGATGTTGCAATGGTGCGTGTCGTAGAGGTAGCCGAAGTTGGGCTGATCGACGAGCTTGCAGAGCTTCTGTGCCATCGCGCCGTTGTTGAGCATGTAGCACTCGAAGCGGTTGATGGGTTCGACGGCGAGGGTGATTCCGGCGTCTTGAGCATAAATGGCGGCGTCGCGCATGACGTCGGCACACCATTTGTATTCGTCTTCGGTTGGGCCTTTGCCGGTGAAGACTTTGTAGGCCGAGTGGAACGGCCCGCCGAGGACTTCGCCGCCGGTGGCGACGGTCGCGTCGATGGCCCACTTAATAAAGTCCAGGCCCTTGGCACGGATCGCCGGGTCGGGGCTCGGCGGGTTGGCTTCGGGCGGCGGGCAGGTGACGGTCGTGCAGGCCAGGCCGAGGTTGTTCAGTTCGGCACCGACGGCTTTGTGGTGTTCAAGGTCGAGGTTGGCCCCGAGGGATAGCTCGACGCCGTCGTAGCCGACGTCTTTCATGGTCTTCAGTAGCGGGAAGTGTTCTTCGCCGATGTTCGACGACCAGAGCAGCATGTTGAAGCCGATTTTCATAACGCGGTCTCCTAAAACGAAGCGATAGGGGCCGATTAGCATACCAAGTCAGAGGTCGGTTCTGGGCAGAGTTGCACCGATGAGTTCAAGGAAAATCTGTCATTTGCGATCTCACATAGGCGACTGTGGGTTTATAGATTTAACATACCGCTTCATAACTTACAGGAGTTGCTCATGATCATCGGCGTCCCCAAAGAAATTAAGAGTGATGAGTACCGCGTTTCAATGCTGCCCGTCGGCGTTGAGGAACTTACTAAGCGAGGTCACAGCGTGCTCGTCGAGAAGTCGTCGGGCATCGGCAGCGGCTACGAAGATGAACGTTACGTTGCAGCGGGCGGGACGCTGGTCGGGACGGCCGAAGAGATTTTTGAAAAAGCCGACATGATCGTGAAGGTCAAGGAGCCCCAGCCGATCGAGACCGCGATGATGCGTGGCGGGCAGGTGGTGTTTACGTACTTCCACTTCGCGGCGGATAGGGAACTGACCGAGGGCTGCCTTGCGTCCGGCGCGAGTTGTGTCGCTTACGAGACGCTGGTGGATCGTCAGGGTCGTTTGCCGTTGCTGACGCCGATGAGCGAGGTCGCTGGTCGAATGGCGATTCAAGAGGGCGCGAAGTATTTAGAGAAGCCGCAGGAGGGGCGCGGCATTTTGCTGGGTGGTGTGCCGGGCGTTGAGCCCGCAAAGGTATTGATCCTCGGCGGCGGCATCGTTGGCACGCAAGCGGCGATCGTCGCGGCGGGCATGGGTGCAGATGTCACGATCATGGATGTGAGTCTTGATCGCCTGCGTCACCTCGACGAGATCATGCCCGCGAACGTGACGACGGTGTACTCGGACTTACACGCGATCCGTGAGCACGCGGTGAAGTCGGACCTCGTCATCGGCGCGGTGCTGATCCCCGGCGGGCGGACACCGGTGCTGATCCCGAAAGAGATGCTCAAGGACATGCTGCCGGGTAGCGTGATCATTGATGTCGGCGTGGATCAGGGCGGGTGCATCGAGACGACGCGGCCGACGACGCACGCCGAGCCGATCTACATCATCGATCAGGTGGTGCATTACTGCGTGGCGAACATGCCCGGCGCGGTGGGACGAACGAGTACGCAGGCGCTCTGCCACGCGACCCAGCCGTACGCGATCGCGCTGGCCGAGGCGCTCGGTGGCGATGGGCTTGAGGCGTTGGTCCGTAAACGCGCCGACTTCAACTCGGCCTTGAACATCCACAACGGCAAGGTCACGCACGAAGAAGTCGCGCATGCTTTGGGTATGGATTACGACGATACGTTTGCGATGAAAAACTAGTACAGCTTCGCGTAAGGGTACATCTTTTTCATCACGTGCTTGCGAAACCAAAGCAGGACGATGAGGTTGAATAGTTTTACCCAGATCAGCCAAGACTGCAGCGCGATGGCTTCGCGAAAGTCGGTCATACCAAAGCAGAAAAACGCGAGGGCGTAAGCCAATTCGACGTGTTTGCGGTGGGGATTGCGTGCGTATCGAAGCAGCACTGCCGCGCAGAAGCCGACCCAAAACAACCCCTCAACGATATTGATGCCGCGATAGATAGTCGCGTGCAGAGGATCCGCTGATCCGGCATACGACCACCACGTATGAAACCAAAGCCAGCCGATAAGGTCAGGCATCTAAACTCCGCATCGTATGGCGTCACTTCTTCTGCTGAATCGCCCCGCC
>JBGCDC010000015.1:0-1547 GCA_045105055.1 Phycisphaeraceae bacterium
CAAGGAAACCATTGAGGTTCAAGAACTTGAGACCGTTCTTCTAACCAATGAGCAGCGAGAACAACTCGAATCCTTAAAAGACGATCCTACGTCGTATTTCGCTTTCATTGAAAATCTAGCTGGCGATTCTGAGGAGGACAGTGACTGATGCAGACTGACATCAACCAACAATCCTCCACCTGCCTTCCTTGGCGCCTTGGCGCCTTGGCGGTTCAAACAAACAAACCATCTAAACCAACCGAGGGAACCAACGACTAATGGACGCGACCCTCGAAAAACTTCAGCACCTTTGGCCCGAGATCACGATGTTGATCGGGGCTTGCCTTTGCCTCGTGGCAGGCTTGTCGAACAAGCAGGCGATCCGTAAGGCAACGCCGTTGGTGGCGATCGCGACGCTGATTGTCTCTGCGCTCGTGGTGATCTTTGGCAACAGCGTCGATACGAACCACTTCCTAGGCCTTGGGCGATATGCCGAGTATCTGAAGCTGGCGATCTTGGGTATGGGCGTGCTGCTGGTGTTCGTTGCGACGGGCACGGTCGACAAGATTAAGCAGGTGATGGACGCGGAGGCCATTGATGGCAAGGCGTTTGAGCCGGGCGATGATTACAAGGCCGAGTTCTTTGCATTCATGCTGTTCTCGCTGACCGGCGTGATGATGACGGCCGGGGCGTCGGACCTCGTCTGGTTGTTCCTCGCGCTGGAACTCACCTCGCTGCCGACGTACGTGATGGTCGCGACCTCACGCGACCGAGACAACGGCCTTTCGCAAGAGTCCGCGGTCAAGTACTTCTTCTTAGGAGCGCTGTCTGCTGCGGTGTTCCTCTATGGCTTCACGCTGATCTACGGCGCGACGGGCGTTACTGACTTCGTCAAGATCGCGGAGTATGTCGGCGCTAACGGCGCCTCGCCGCTGATGGTGGTCGGCGTCGCGTTAGCCGTCGTTGGCGTGTGCTTCAAAATCGCGGCGGTGCCGATGCACTTCTACACGGCCGACGTGTATCAGGGCGCGGCGACACCCGTGACGGCCTTCCTCGCTTTTGTCCCCAAAGCCGCGGGCATGATCGCTTTGATCGCCCTGCTTGGCTTACCGCTTTCGGTTGGGCATAATCCGGCGACGGACCTGCCGAGCCTGCCCCTGCCTATTGTCTACCTCGTTGCGATCATCGCGGCGGTGACGATGACCGTGGGCAACGTGCTGGGTCTGGTCCAGAAGAACGTCAAGCGAGTGCTGGCCTATTCGTCGATCGCGCACTCGGGCTACATGCTCATCGGCGTGCTGGTCGGGCCGATCCTCGCGATATCGATGATTGAGGAAGCTCAACTCGCGGGCAAAGAAGTCGATACGTCGCTAAGTAACGGCACCGCGGCGGTGTTGTTTTATCTCGTCGCCTACGGCCTAAGCACGATCGGCGCGTTCACGGTGCTGGGCTGCCTGACCCGTAAAGACGGCGGCGAAGTCGAGACCTACGACGACCTCGCGGGTTTGCGAACACGCCACCCGCTGCAGGCTGGTGTGCTGTTGGTCAGTGTGATTTCGCTCGTCGGC
>JBGCDC010000016.1:0-17780 GCA_045105055.1 Phycisphaeraceae bacterium
GTCGGTCTCGGTGTTGAAGGCATGCGCCACTAGCCATGCTGGATGGGTCAACATGCCTTTGCGGTTAGCAATTTTCATTGGTTGCTCGGGTGACCAGTGCCAGTTTGACTTTGAGATACCCCAAAATTTAGCAACATTACCACCAGGCATAAACTGGGAGCCGTAACCGCGAGACAAGTCATAGGGAGCAGCATGCTTTTGGCCCTTGTCGAGGCGGGCGGTGATGGAGGTCATCGACCTCTTGAAGTGTGACATGGATGTTCCTGATCCGAACCGTTTGTCGAGATTGTCGGTATCCACGTGCCTCATCTTGATCTCCTTCATGAACTCCTCGTGCTTCGCGAGGTCCTCCTTGGTGAAGTTCTCCCAGTCCTTGTCCTTGAAGTAGGCGTAGATGCTCTTGATGTGCTCGGAGAGCTCGCGCATGCGCTCGTTGTCACCATCGTGATAGACGTAGAATTCTTCGGTCCCGATCAGTTCCTCGAAAACCCTCTCGTCCTGCTCGAGGATGTACTCGACCAGGCGATCCGCCTCGCTCACCAACCGATTGGTCGACTGGGCCAGCCGGTCGCCACCGAAGCGTTTCTCGTCCTTGAAGATTTCAAGCGCCTTGGGGTAGCCGAAGAACTCGCGGAAGAACCGCAGTTCACGAATCGGCAGGCGGCTGTGGTTCTCGCTCCAGTTCCTGTCCTCGAGAATCGGATCAATGAGCGTGTTGATGTCACGCCGCGCGAGTAATCGCCGGACTTCCCGCTCGTAGTCCGCCCGGGTGCTCAGTCGACCTTCACGGGCAGCGGTGACCAGCGCTTCGTCCGGACTCTGATCGGTCAAGGCGTAGGCGATGGCGTAAGCCGCGTCGCGCGGCGGCAGCATGCGTCGGCCGTGCTCGTCCGGCTCACCCACGCCATACTCTTGGCGGTACGCGAACTCGCTGGTTAAGACCAGCGTCTGAATCAGCTTCTGCGTTGCTTTGCGTCGGCCAAGCTTGTCGGTGTAGCCCTTGATGAGCGATAGATACTCATCGGCCTCTTGGGTTTCAGGCGAACGCTCAAGAATCTGGACGAACAGCTGATCGATCAGTCGAGCATACAACTCGTCCGAAGGCGAGCCCGCATCGATGCGGTCTTGCTTGAACTGCTCTTCCCAATCGTCCATACACTTTTCGAGCACATCGCTATATCGATCACCCTTATCGCGATGCTTGCGAATTGCAGCGGTGATCGCCTTCATCTCCGCATCATCGAGTGGCTTGTAAGTTCTAAGTTTTTCGCGTCTGTCTTTGGTAATGCTCTCACGCACATCGGCCATGTAGTCGCGGAGGATCGACAGCCGACTCAGGACGTCACGCTCATAATCGCCGCGGTAGAACCAGAACCGCTCAGCGAGGGTCATGATCTCTTGATCTGCTTTATCTTGATTCGCCGGATCGAGAACGATCTGTACAAGCGGTTCCCAGCCGCCAGATTTTTTCAGGGTGTTGATGCTGACATGGACGGGCAGCCGCCTATTCTTCTTCAACTCTTCTGCGGTGTACTGCTTCCGCTCTTTGAGCTTGATCGGCTCAAACTCAGGTAGTAATAGCGCGTTCTCCTCGCCGTAAAGTTCTTCGCAGACCTGGGCGATGTCCTGCTCAAGAAACGCGCGGCGCGAAGCCAATGTCGCGGCATGCTGGTTTTCGATCGCCAGCACCTCTTGTACCGCGGGGAGATACTTCCGGTTCCTACCACTGCTCACTTTCGTTTCGGTGATATACAGCGCCGTCTTGTGCGCGTTGCCAAGCATCGTCGAGAGGTGACCACGCGTCAGATCGTCGTTGGCGTAGTAGCGCACGCCGGTCTTCTCAGGCAGCAGGAACGGATTGGCGATGCTTAGGCCCTGAATCACGTGTCCGCCAAGAACGTCGGCCCGCTTCTTCTTACTGACGCTCGCGACAACCCGGTTCTCAAGGATCCGCTGCATCTTCGCGTCGAAGATGAACTCGCTGATCAGCCAGCGACGGTCCGTGGTGTAGGCAGGCAGGTCAGCGTGCTCGCCAGAGAAGAGTGCTTCGTGATCGACATAGTTGCCGTACTCGGGCTTCTTGAGTTTATCCGCGAGCTTCTTTTTTTCCTCAGGGCTGATCTTGCCATCGAGCCAGTGGATGAGTGCCGCACGCTCAGCGGCACTGGGCTGCTTGGCCTTCGCTGGCGGCATGTCCTCGAACTCAAGGACTTCCTTAGAGTTGCCAAACAATTCTTGCAGTTTGACCGGATCGACCGTCTCGAGCTTGTCGAAACGCACGGTGCCCTTTTGTTCATCTGGGCCGTGACACGAGTAGCAGTACGTCTCCATGACCGCGATCGGGTCGATATTGTCATCCGGCTTCGCCGTATTGTTCGCAGAGTGAATCACAGCAGCCTGCGAGGCACCCTGAACCATGTCAGCCGACTGGTAAGTCTGGGTCACGACCATCGCTAATGTGCCACCAGCCAAGGCTAAGCCCAACAATGAGACAGCATTCTGCTTGAGCTTCTTCTTCATACTGCTTACTTCGACGTTTAATCGCTACCTGACTTACAACTTCCGTGGCAGAATGAGTTACCGTCCGATTCGGACAATAGAAGGTAAAAAATCAGTTTTCTCTATTTTTCCCAAGCGTTTCAAGCCGTTCTTTCACTTGGATCGCGCGTTCTGCTTCCTTTGTTCGCCGTGCTTCAAGGCGTGCTTCTGCGTCGATTTTGACCTCTTTCATGATGGTGCCCGTACTGCCGATTTCTGCGGGATCATCGGTTTCGGGCCAGTCCCAGTTATCGGTACGGAAGCTTGGCAGCGGCGAGGAAGGTCGGCCGTTGACCTTCAGATTGCCCTCAGGGCTGTTGCCCCAGGCATAGCGCACGGCGACGGGCTCCTCCACCAGTGGGCTCCAGACGTGCACAACATTTGTGTTGAATTGTTTCGCGTTGGTCCAACGCTTCTGACCGTCTTTCGCCGCATAGCGGGCGTGAGCGCGGTAGTACTTGCCGTCTTCCCCGGCGATCGAAAACCCAAGCGGGATTGCCGTCCAGTTGTCTGCGTAAACGGGCTTATCAAAACCGAGAACCATCTCATCGCCCTGTGCTTTTGCCGAGACGAGCGAGGCGGTATCCCACGTGATGTTCTCGCCATACACCTTGTTGAGCGCCCAGCGCGCGGCACGGACGCCATGCTCGGCTTTCTTCTGCGGGTGCAGCCCGGGGATCTGCACATCGTATGCGGGGATGAACGCGAGCCGGTCCGTATCACCAACATCCGCCAAGCCCAATCGCTGCGACTCGCGGATGTACGCAGCGCCGCTGTAGTCCATCATTTCAAAATTGTCTTGGTGCTGACGATCGCCGCCGGCGCAGAAGCCGAGGATCGCAACGGGCAGGTCCGGCGCGTTGAATGCTTCACGCCAGCCCTCGACCATCAGCTTGGTCAAGACGCGGTATCGTTTGGGGCGACAGTTGCTGGTCATGGCATTGTTGTAGCCCTGATGGAAAATCACGCCCTTGATGTTCAGGCCTTTGAACACGCCGAACATGCCGTTGTAGATGCTCGCGGCGTCGGACGGGCTCTTGCCGGGAATATCCCATGAGCGAAGGTTTTCCGAACCAACGGGTTTGCTAGGCCACTTGTCCTCTGGCAGTTTTTTACGCTTGGCCCGAGCGATTCCTTTGTCCCATTGCTCCAGCGCTTTAGCACGCGGGTCGAAGTCGGCCATACGTTTATCGATGAAGGCCTTGTACTTCGCGGCCAGTGGGTCTTCAGCGAACTTGTAGCCCGGCACCATGCTCTCGATCGAAGCGCCGCCCCGAGCGTTGCTGATGATGCCGATGGGGACGCCGGTCGCTCGCTGCAAACGTGCGCCGAAGACGTAGGCAATCGCGGAGAACCCACCCGCGGTGTCAGGGCTCGAGACCTCCCACCCCCCATTGATGATCGCCTCGGCCCGGATGTCATCCTGCAGCGTTGCCTGCTCGTTGGTCTGAATACGAAAATGACGCAGCATCGGCAGGTCGGCTTGCCGGATCTCCATATCCGCATTGATGGTTTTTTCTAAGGACCAAGCCATGTTGCTCTGCCCGTGGCCGACCCAGATGTCGCCAAGGACGATGTTGCTCAGTTCGATCGTCTCGTCCCCAGCCTTTGCCTTGAGCATGATCGGTTCGACACTCGCCTCCCGAGCCTGAAAGACCACTTCCCATCGGCCTAAACCGTCGTAGCGTTCCCCCTGGCCGTAGACATCAACCTTCACCGCGGGCTGGGGCTTTGCCTCGACTGTGTCGTCACCGAGTGTCACCGTGACCGTCTGCCCCGGCGTCGCCCAGCCCCAAATCATGATCGGCTTGTCACGCTGAAGCACCATGTGATCGGTGAAGATCGCATGGAGTTTGAGTGACTTTGGCGATGGCGTGTCTTGTGCTGTGGCGGAGCCAGTGGTCAACCCCACCGCCAGCAAGACGGCGCACGCAAGGATCATGGTAAAGAGGGTGTTTGTTTGCTTCATTATTCGTTCTCCAAGTTTCGCCACTCATCGAGGCAATCATCATCAGCGGGGGCGATCGCTAACTCATGTTTAAGGACGCGACACAGGGTACGAACAACGCTTAAGCAAGGATGTCTTTGACCACGTGCCCGTGCACATCGGTCAGGCGGAAGTCTCGGCCCTGGAAGCGGTAGGTCAACTTCGTGTGGTCGATCCCGAGCAGGTGCAGGATCGTCGCGTTGAGATCGTGGATGTGCATCGTGCCAGGCGTAAACTTGTCGATGTTGGGCTGGGGCTTCATGGGCGTACCGTCGGGATTAGCGATGTTGTAGCCGAAGTCATCCGTTTGGCCGTAGGTGATACCGGGCTTGACGCCGCCGCCAGCCATCCAGATCGTGAAGCAGCGTGGGTGGTGGTCTCGGCCATAGTTCTCTTTGGTCAGCTTGCCTTGGCAGTAGGCGGTTCGACCAAACTCGCCTCCCCAAACCACGAGCGTGTCGTCCAACATGCCCCGCTGCTTAAGGTCTTTGATCAGCGCGGCGCAGGCCTGGTCGATGTCTTTGCACTGGCTCTCGTGTTCGCCCGCCAGATTATTGTGCGCATCCCAACCCCGATGAAATATTTGGATATTGCGGACATCGCGCTCGGCAAGTCGGCGTGCATTGAGACAACAAGCCGCAAACGTGCCGGGCGTTCGCGCGTCTTCGCCGTAGAGCTCGAAGGTGGATTCGTCTTCTTGCGACAGGTCCATGAGTTCGGGTACAGACGACTGCATGCGATACGCCATCTCGTGCTGCTTGATGCGCGCGAGGATTTCCGGGTCGCCGAACTCATCGTGCTGAGCCTGGTTGATCGCATCGAGCGCGTCGAGTTGTTTACGGCGGTCTTTGCGGTCCACACCCTTGGGGTTGTTTAGATAGAGCACCGCGTCGCCGTCGCTGCGCAGCAAGACGCCTTGGTGGTCCGATGGCAAGAAGCCCGTGCCCCACAGCCGGGCGAAGAGCGACTGCTCAGCAAACTTCGACTTTGCGTGCATGACGACGTAGCCGGGCAGGTTCTCGTTGACTCGACCAAGGCCGTAGCTCAGCCAAGAACCCAGCGACGGTCGGCCGGGGATCTGCGAGCCGGTTTGGATATACGTCACCGCGGGGTCGTGGTTGATCGCTTCGGTGTAGGCGCTATGCACAACGCAGAGGTCTTTCGCCACCGTCGCGGTGTGCGGTAGTAGCTCGGAGATATACACGCCGTCTTGGTTGTTGGCGTGCTTGGTGAACTTGTACTTGGTTGGGCAGACGGGCAGGTTCTTCTGCTTGCTGGTCATGCCGGTGATACGTTGCCCATCACGGACGTAGTCGGGCAGGTCTTGGCCGAACAGGTCGCGCATCTTCGGCTTGTAGTCCCACAAGTCGTGGTGGCTGGGGCCGCCGGACATGAAGAGATAGATGACGCGTTTGGCCTTGGCCTTGTGGTGTAGGCCGGTGGCCTGCGCAGCACCCTCAGCGAACATCTCGGGCGAGAGCATCCCCGCCATCGCCGCGGTGCCTAGGCCCAGCGCGGTCTTGCCGAAGAACTTCCGACGCGTCATGTTCAAGTGCGATTCTTGGAGCGGATCGTGTTGCATCACATAGACTCTTACAAGGGATATTTTGGCTCAATCACAAATCATCAATACAAACGGATAGCGACATCCGACGCGAGCACCGTGACCGCAACCTTCGTCCAAGCCGCGTGCTCCGCCGCATCCAACGATACGTCCCGCGGTACCTCACCGATCGATAGCAACGCCTCGGCGTCCTCTGTGGATCCCGCGTAACGCTGCTTCATGTGCGTGAGCAGGTTCAGGCAAGCATCGCGCTCAACCGTGTTGGCCTTTCGACTGGCAACCAACAAAAACAACTTGTCCAAGCGATTGGCCTCTTCGGCCTCGTGCTGAATCAAGCGCTGCGCCAACACACGCCCTAACTCGACCCGCTGCGTCTCGTTCAACAAACCAAGCGACTGCAGCGAAGTGTTCGACCGCGAGCGACGCACGCAGCTCGCCTCACGACTCGGCGCATCGAAAAGCGTCATCATCGGGTGCGGGCTCGTCCGTTTCCAATACACATACAACGATCTTCGGTACAGCTTGTCGCCCGAGTCCTGCTGATACTGCTTCGTGTTCGACGCGGGGTGGGCAAGCTGCTTCCACATGTTCGGCGGCTGGTAAGGCTTGATCCCCGCGCCACCCATCTCGTCCTGCAGCATCCCACTGGCCCACAGCGCCATGTCGCGGATCTCCTCTGCATCCAATCGATGCCCAGGGCCACGGGCGAACAGCCTGTTCTCCGGGTCTTCGACTTCTTTGCGGTGCGTCGAACGCTGCTTGAACGTGTCACTCGTCACCATCAGCTTGAGCGTGTGCTGAAGGTCCCAGCCGCTTTCTTGTAGCTCGACCGCGAGATAATCCAGCAGTTCAGGGTGCGTCGGCTGCTCGCCTTGCAAACCAAATTCCTCGGGTGTCCGCACCAAGCCATAGCCAAAGACACGTTGCCAAATACGATTCACAAACACGCGCGAGGTCAGCGGGTGGTCGCGACCCGTCAGCCACTGCGCCAGACCAAGCCGGTTGGCGGGCGCTCCCTCGGGCAACTCGCCGAGCACCGCAAGCGTGCTAGGCATCAACGGCTCGCCTGTCGGCAGGTTGTACTCGCCACGATCAAAGAGTTTCGTAACGCGCGGCTTGGCCAGCTCTTGCGCGATCAATGTCGTCTCAAACGTGCGACGCTCCGCATCCATCTGCTTTTGTAGTGCCGTCGCGTTTTCCTTTAGTGAAGCAAGCGTTGGATCATCCGAGCCAGCGATCTGCTTGACCTGTGCGAGCTCGTCGCCCCGCCACGTCGTGCTTGGCGAAGCGGCTCGCGCCTGGTCGATCAAATCATTCGCCTGCGTCGCCAATTCCACCCAGCGCTGCCACGCCGCTTGGTTGGCCGGGGCTTTGACCATTGGCTTGTAATCGAACTTGTTCCCATCGAGCGGGTTCTCGGAGGTGTTGTTAAAGAACGCATAGAACTCGAAGTATTCGGTATGCGTGATCGGGTCGAACTTGTGTGTATGACAACGGGCACAGTCGAGCGACATACCGAGCATCGTGGTGCCGAACGTCGCGACACGGTCAAAGGTGTTCTTGGCCTGGAACTCCGCAGGGATCACGCCGCCCTCGGATGTCGTCGGGTTCATACGGATGTAGCCCGTGGCCACAAGCTGCTCGAGCGTCGGGTTGTCGACCAGATCGCCAGCTAACTGCCAAGTGATGAAGTCATTCAGCGGAAGGTTTTCATTAAAAGCGCGGACGACCCAGTCGCGGTACGGGTGGATGCCGCGCTTGTTGTCTAGGTGCAGGCCGTGCGTATCGCCGTAGCGCACCGCGTCGAGCCAGAAGCGTGCCTGATGCTCGCCGTAGCGCGGGCTCGCCAGCATCTGATCGACGAATCGTTCGTACGCGCCCGGCTTATCGTCATTAAGAAATGCATCGAGCGTCTCCAACTCAGGTGGCAACCCGGTCAACACCAGCGATACCCGCCGAGCCAGCGTGGCCTTATCCGCCACGGGTGCGAAGTCGAGCCCCGCCTTCTCTAAGCCTTTGCCGATGGCGTAATCAATCGCGTTCGATCCGGTGTGCTCGGCAGGTAGTTGCTTAATCGGCGGTACAAATGACCAGTGCTGTGCGTACTCGCCACCCTGCAAAATCCAACGCTCGATGATGTCGCGCTCCGCCGCCGACAAAGGCTTCGCGTCCTTCGGCGGCATCGGGTCAAGGTCATCATGCATTCGGAAGATGATCTCGCTCTCTGCAAGATTGTCTGGGTCAAGCGCCTTATAACCAGCGAGCGCCTTCGTTGCCGCTTTGTACGAGTCCAGCCGAACAATATCTTTGCGCCGCGTATCCGGACCGTGACACGCAAAACACTTGTCCGACAGGATGGGTAGCACCTGCCGAGCAAAATCGACCGGCTCGCTCTTCTTCTCTGTCTGTTCTTGCGTTACGGCCTTGGCGGTATCTTGCTCAGGCGCACTACCAAGCGAAGTACCACTGGCAATCACAATCGCTGTGCATGTAAGGAAGCTACAAATCCAGATCGCTTGATTGGCGTGTCTCATAAAAAGCTCTATTGGATACTTCATCTAACAAGTTGAGTGACACGCCCAGCCGTCAACATATTACGAGCTTGCGTGGGTCGTTGCGTCACCGCTGAACCCTATCACTTAGAGAGCGTACGAGAAGGTGGTGCGAGCATCTTACCCGCCGTTTGTACCCAGTCCAAAGGACTTGTTTTCACGCCTTTGTCGTGACGGCAGGCTTGAATCCCGCCCCACCTAAGCCATTGTTTGTACATGTTCTCTATACAAGGATGTCTTTCACCACTTTGCCATGGACATCGGTGAGGCGGAAGTCTCGGCCCTGAAAGCGGTAGGTCAGGCGTTCATGATCGACGCCCATGAGGTGCATCATCGTTGCGTTAAGATCGTGGATGTGCACCGGGTTTTCATTGATGTTGTAGCTAAAGTCGTCCGTTTGGCCATAGACCATCCCGGGCTTGATCCCCCCGCCAGCCATCCAGATACTGAAGCAGCGTGGGTGGTGGTCTCGGCCGTACTGGGTCTTGCTCAGCTCACCCTGGCAGTAGACCGTTCGACCAAACTCGCCGCCCCAGACGACGAGCGTGTCGTCGAGCATGCCGCGTTGCTTGAGGTCTTTAATCAGAGCGGCGGCGGGCTGGTCAACATCCTTGCACTGCAACGGCAAGTCGCGTGGCAAGTTGAAGTGCTGGTCCCAGCCACGATGAAAGATCTGCGTACAACGGACATCCCGTTCCGCAAGACGACGCGCGAGCAAACAGTTGTACGCAAACGTGCCGGGCTTATGTACGTCCGGGCCGTACATCTCTAGCGTCTTGGGGTCTTCTTCTTTTAGATCGACCAAGTCGGGGACGGAGGACTGCATGCGAAACGCCATCTCGTATTGTGCGATGCGTGCATGCGTTTCGGGATCGCCAACGGTCTGTGCGTGCTCTTGATTTAGCTCGGACAATCGGTCGAGCATCTTTCGTCGGTTACCGCGTGAGACACCCTTCGGGTCGCTGAGGTAAAGGACTGGGTCGCCCTGCGATCGCAACATCGCGCCGGAGTATTCGCTTGGCAAAAAGCCAGAGCCCCATAGCCGGTGGTACAGCGCTTGCGCATCACGGATCGCAGACCACGTCGAGTTAAGCACAACGAACGCGGGCAACTCTTGATTCAAGCTGCCCAGGCCGTAGCTAAGCCAAGCACCCATACTCGGTCGGCCGGGGATCTGATGACCGGTTTGGATAAAGGTGATTGCAGGGTCGTGGTTGATCGCTTCGGTATACATCGATTTGATGATGCACATGTCGTCAACGACACCCGCCATATGCGGGAGCAGTTCGGAGACGTACGCCCCGCTTTTGCCATGCTGTTTAAATTTATAAATCGAAGGCGCGACGGGGAACCGCTTCTGCTTCGAGGTCATCGTAGTCAGGCGCTGGCCGTCACGGATCTCTTCGGGCAGATCCTTGTCGAACAGGTCCGCCATCTTCGGCTTATAGTCGAACATGTCCATCTGCGATGGTGCTCCGGACATAAACAAGTAGATCGCCCGCTTGGCTTTCGGTGCAAAGTGCGGGAGGCCTTGCAAGCCCCCGACAGCTTGCCCGGGCGAGGGCGCGACGGCTGGCGTGGGAGAGGCGAAAGCCTCCTTACCCAACAACGACCCAAGCGCGACACTTCCAAGTCCAGCAGCAGCTCGTCCGAAGAACTGTCGGCGGGTTTCGAGCTTGATGTATTCTTCGCAGGGGTTCACGTTGCGATACCTTTCCCAATACCAAGCCTACGGCTTGTTGATGAACTCATCTAAATTAAGAAGCGTGCTCGCCGTCATCGTCCACGCGGCAAGCACGACCGCATCGAGCTTTTCATTTGGCTTAGAGGTGCCTGTCGCGATGAGTTTCTTCGCTTCATCAGGGACTTCAATGTAATACGCAAGCTGTTCCTTGTAGCCCGCGAGCAAGATTGCGTGCTCGCTCTCGGTCGGCGGCCGCATCACGGTCTGTTCAAACAACCAAGTAATTTTTTCATCAGCGTCGCCCTTTACTTCGATCATCACGCGCTCGCCTAGGCGACGCGCGCTCTCGACATACTGCGGCTCGTTCAACGTGATCAGTGCCTGCATCGGCGTGTTCGTTCGCTCTCGGCGGACAACACAAGACTCACGGTTGGGAGCATCAAAGCCAACTAAAAACGGCGGCGGCGCGGTACGCTTCCAGAACACATACATGCTTCTGCGAAAGACCTTATCACCCGTGTCGGCCTTGAAGTTCGCGGTGTTAGAGCTCTCATAGCCGACCGCTTTCCAGATCCCCGCGGGCTGAGGCGGCTTAACCGACGGTCCGCCCAACTCTTCATTTAATAGACCGCTCACAGCAAGCACCTGGTCACGCAGCACCTCTGCGTCTAAGCGAAGCCGCGGCCCACGAGCGAGCATACGATTGTCCGGATCCTCTCTAAAGGCTTCCGCCCCAACCGCAGCCGTCTGCTGGTAGGTCGCCGACATCATCATGCGCTTCATCGTCTGCTTCACATCCCAACCATCTTTCACGAACCGAACCGCCAACCAGTCAAGCAGTTCGGGATGAGATGGCTGCTCGCCTTGAATGCCAAAGTCTTCGCTCGTTTTCACTAGGCCAACACCGAAGAGCTGCTGCCAAAAGCGGTTGACCGTCACACGCGCGGTAAGCGGGTGGTCCTCTCGAACCAGCCATTGAGCAAAGCCGAGGCGATCGCGCGGCATTGCCTCCGACATTGCAGGCAGGAAGTCAGGCACATCACGCTCTACCTCGTCGCTCTTCTTGTCATACTCACCACGCTCTAAAACGTAGGCCTTGCGTGGTTCTTTCGTCTCACGATAGATCAGTGTCAGTGGTGACGATTCTTCTAAAGCTTTGTGTTCTTTCTTAATCTCATCGCGCTTCGCACGGCGATCGGGGAACGCCTCATCAATAAAATTCAAAAAATGCTCTCGGAGCTTCTGCACCTCTGCGGGCTTGCGCTCTTCCTTCGGGACCGCAACAAGTTTTTGAATCGCTTCATCAAGCCCTTCACCCGGCTCGGCCAGCCAAGCTTGAAAATCAGGTTCGACCTGTTTGATGTACGCCTCGAGATCGGCCTGGACAAAGGCGAGCTGTTTATCCAACTCGACGAGTTTCTGCAGCGTCGTCTCATCATGGAGCCTTAGCGCCGGTGCGTGATCCGCGCGGTTGTTGTCACGCGGATTCCCGTCGAAGCTATTAAAAAACGCGAAGAGCTCGTAAAACTCTTTTTGTGAGATCGGGTCGTACTTGTGATCGTGACAAGATGCGCAAGCCGTAGTCAGCCCTAGCCAAACCGTGCCAGTGGTTTCAACGCGGTCGATCACGTTACGGACATAGACCTCTTCGGGGATGGTCCCGCCTTCGGACGTCGTGATATTGCAGCGGTTGTAGCCGCTGGCGACGAGCTGGTCGCGCGACGCGTCCCTGATGAGATCACCAGCGATCTGCTCAATCGTGAACTGATCGAAGGGCATATTGCCGTTGAACGAACGGATGATCCAATCGCGGTAAGGCCAGATCGAACGGTAGTTATCGAGGTGCAGGCCGTGCGTATCGCCATAGCGCACCGCATCGAGCCAGTAGCGTGTCATATGCTCGCCGTAGCGCGGCGAAGCGAGCAGCCGGTCGATCACTTTTTCATATGCATTGCCTGATTTATCAGCAAGAAACGTATGAACTTCTTGAGCGGTCGGCGGCAAGCCCGTCAAATCCAGCGTTGCTCGGCGGATCAACGTGCGTCGATTCGCTGGGTCGGCTGGGGCCAAGCCCGAAGCCTCGAGCTTCCCCAAGACATACGTATCGATCGCGTTAAGGGCCCAGTCGGCCTGCTTCACCTTCGGCAACGGAAGCTGCTTCGGTGCGACAAAAGACCAATGCTCACCATAAGCCGCGCCCTGTGCGATCCATTGCTTAAGCGTTTGCTTCTGCTGGTCAGACAGGGGTTTGTGAAACCTTGGCGGCGGCATCTGTTCGACCTTGTCCTCGCTGAGGATGCGGTAGATCAATTCACTGTCATCAGGATTGCCGGGCACGATCGTATCGCGTTTCAGCGCAGACTCACGCACATCAAGACGCAACTTCGCCTCTCGTGAACCGGCATCCGGCCCGTGGCACGTATAGCAATGATTCGCAAGAATCGGTTGGACATCGCGAGCAAAAGAAACTTCATCCGAGGCGACAACCGGCATCGATACGAACAGTAAACCCATGAAAAAGAAACGCGATTTGTTCCAAGCCATATCGATTGCCTATCCCGATCAACTCGATACAAAGGTCTGTTCATAAGTCTGACTATTAAACGCATACCCATGTTACCGCCACGAAATAAGTTCGCCAAAACATATGCACAGGTCTTAACGGCATAGGTACTCATATAAAATGCAATGCCGTATCAAGCCATTCGCACTCAACCAAACACGCTGATACGCATGACCGCTGTGGGCGATCCGTTCGCTGGGCGATCAACTTCTAGGTGAAGCGATCGTGTCACGATAGGTTGATCAAGTCTCACCTTCCATTGGCTCTGGTGATTATCGCTGAGGCTTGCGACCTCCCGGCCAGCACCATCAATCAACCTGGCGGTTGAAACGCAGAACGGCATGACGCGTTCGGGGTGGCCCATCAAAACCGACTCCATCGGGTGGTCATAGTCGGTATCGAAACTGACGCAAACCTCGCGGATCGTCTGCGGCGTATCCCACCTCAGCTCGGCACTCGGCGCGGGGTCGTTCAGGTCCGCTAGCCAAGCGTTCGCACTGTCTTCGGGACGCGCGGGACCGGCGATGAGGTTATCGCCAGAAAAACCTTCAATCGCAGGCTCAAAATGCATGGCCAGGTTCTTCCCGCCGGGCCGACGCATCGGCAACCAAAACGGGAAGGTATCGATCCCGCTGCCCTTTGGTGGAGACTGGATAGGGCCTTTACTAACCGCCTTATTACCGCGTTGCGATAGCGCGAGCACGCCGGTCATCCGCTGATCGCTGAGCTTGACCGACACGGCTGAGTTTTTAGAAAGACAAACGCTGAGGTAGCGATCACGGTCGACAGCTACGCCGAAGTCGAGCGTGATTTTTTGTGCAGCCACACCCATGTAGTCGTGTTGGTTTTGGAGCGTCCGCTTTGTCAGAATACTTTCGCCATTGGCAACGACATCTTGTTTCTTGCCCTGCGTCCCAAGTGTGACGAGGCGATCTGAAGACCCTGTTAATTCAATGCGCTGCTCCGCCAAGACTTCATCGAGCGTGAAACTACCCGCACGCGAACAGCCGCAGAGCTTGATATCTAACTGAGTGGCTGCGTCCGCATCGACCCAAACCGTCATTTTTGGCACCTTACCTTTGCGCACTGGCAAAAGCATCGCGTACGCATCATCGAGCGTCACAACATCTTCACCAGCAGGCAGAGACGCCAGGCTAAACGCGCTGCTGGTCTTCACGGTTGCCGATTTGGCCAAGTCGTTGATCAGGTCGGTCTTGATCTGCGGGATGTGTTGGCCAGCCTTCAGTAGTCGGCTCTGTAATTCGACCACGCGCTCGGGCTCGGCAACCGCAGCAGGCAAGATCGCATCACGCTTACAAATCGCCGCAGCCATCGCAACGGCCTGCCCGCCATGAGCACATGTCGCCATGACGCGCGTTGAGCCAAAGGCGATGTGACTGGCACTAATGATTCGGCCCGCGAGGAACAGGTTCTTAATGTTTCGGCTGTACATTGTGCGGTACGGAATTTGGTACACGCCCTTGCTATGCCACTGTGTACATGACGATTCTTTCGAGTACACGCCTTCGGAGGGGTGTAGATCGATCGCCCATCCACCGAAGCTGACCGCGTCGTGATGCAATCGCTGCTCAACAATATCGCGTTGGCTGAGCATGAAGTCGCCTTCGAATCGGCGGGACTCGCGTTTGCCGGGGATCGTGCCGACCCATTCGAGCGTGCGGTTTTCTGCCTCGGGGAATAGGCCTGAATTTTTGATGTGGTCCCATACGCCGTAGCAGACCTTCCATAGTTCCCACTTGATCTTTTCGGTGTCGTGTACGGTGTCCAGCAGTCCGCCGAACTCGATCCACCAAAGCTGGCAGCCTTGTTGCTTGGCGTTAAAGCTTCGCCACCGCGGGATCTGCGTGATGTCCTTTAAGGCAAAACTAGGGGCGGTGAAAGACACGGGTTTACCGGTGTCCTTTGTATAGAAATACATCGAGTGACCGAGCAGCTCTTCATGCTCCGCTTCATGAGCAAGCTGCTCATCAAACTCATCACGGGCCTCGGCTCCGATACGAAACGCAGCGCCTGCCATAAAACCTACAACGCCGTCACCCGATGCATCGCAGAACAAAGGCGAATGGACGTGGTACATCGTGCTGTTCTGGCTGCAAAACGCGCGGACCAATTCGATCGTATCGGGATCACTTTTCGTCAACTCAAAAACCGAAGTGTTTAGCAGCAGCGTGATATTCGATTCTTCGATCACTTTCTCAAGCAAGATCGTGTCGAAGATTAGCGCGTTGCCCTCGGGGTTGCGGAACATGTTCTCGGTAAGCAGCTCATCGATGACGCCGCCTTCGCGGGCCCAGCGGTTGTTGTTGCCCATATGGCTCGTCGCACCGAGAACCCATAGACGGATCTCACTCGATGCGTTGCCGCCGAGGACCGGGCGGTCTTGAATCAATACAACCTTGAGCCCTTCGCGAGCCGCGGTGATCGCACAGCAAACCCCCGACAGACCGCCGCCGACTACGGTGAGGTCTGCGTCGTAACGCACCGTATTCAAATCGCGTTGTGGTTCAGCTTGGATACGTTTCATAGGGATTCCGGAAAGTCTTTTAGAGAAGAGGGAGAATTACTGGCCCTTCGCGACCATCGAAATGCGGCACCCGCGATCGCCGATGCTAGAACTAACAATACACCACCAAACACCCCGATGACGAAGCGATCTTGTGGATTGATCGCCACGAGGCAGGCCATCATCACCGCACAAACAACAAGACACCCCGCGACGATATATGCCGGGGAAGCATCAAAAGTTGCAGTGGCAATCGATTGCTGACGTGCGGCATAAGCGTCGGCACCGCGCTCGACACGCTTCCAGCCGACAGACTGTTTTTTCGAACGTATCGCGATGACTGTTAAAACCACGACCGGCAAGACAACACCCAGCAAAATCTCGGGCGTCTTACCATAAGCCAACAGCTGCTCGGCAAAAACGAACTTAGCCAATAAGCCCGCAGGAATACAAATCCCCGCGGTGATCCATACTGCCGACTGACCGACGTTGCGATTAAGTAAACCCAAGACCGTTGGTGCGAGCAGCGGCGCAACCATCAGGCTGGTGATCGCGATGACCACTTTCTCCGCTCCGCCCAGCATCGGCACCGCGAGTGCGAGCCCGATCAAAACCACGCCAAGCACACAACTCAGCAGCCGCCCCGCCCACAACAGCTCGCGCTCGCTTTTCACCGCCTTGAATTTTGCGTACACGTCCTGCGTCAACACGCTAGCAAACACATTGATCTGCGAACTGACCATGCTCGCTGTAGCCGAGAACATCGCCGCGATCATCAGCCCAACCATACCCACCGGCAGAACGTGCTTGCACGCAAGAATATAAGCCTGCTCCGCCATCGCGGTGATCTCCGCCTGCGTCGCGCCCTCAGGGATCGGCTGAATCACCCGCCAAGCCAAAGGCGGCATCAGCCAAAGGATCGGACTGACTAAATACAACGCACCGAATAAAAATGCGCTCTTCCGCGCATCTTTCTCACTGGGTACACAGATGTACCGCTGCGCAAAGGCCCACTCCGCACCGACCATGAAGAAATGGATGGCGCACCAGCCCGCCAGGAAGAACCACGTGTAGCTCCCGGCCGTGGGGTAGAAAAAGCCGCTTGGTACTTTCGATACAAATCCACCGACGCCGCCGAGGTCCATAAAGATCAACGGGATCATGAACAGGACCGCGAGGTTGAGCACGATGAACTGCAGCACATCGGTCATGAGCACCGCCCAAAGCCCGCCGACCATGGTGTAGATGACGACCACGCCGCCGAAGATGAGGATCGCCCATGTCAGCGAGAGGTTACCCGTCGTTGGATCGCGGAGCGGGTTACCTTCGCCTAAGGGCATGAGCGCGACGAGTAGGATCGCCAACGAATAGAGCGCGACGCCTACACCCGTCATGCGGTACAGCATCATGGACCAGGTATAAAAATGCAGTGCCCCCCCGCCGAAGCGCATCTGGATGAACTGTGCAGGCGTGCGTAGGCCGAGCCGTTTCCATCGTCCCGCGAGGAACAGGCCGACGAGAATCGCCGCGATGCCGTACATCAGGTTGATCGCCACAGCGACAAAGCCCAAGCGATACGCGATACCTCCCCAGACAACGAACGTGCCTGCCGAGAACATCGTCATGAACCCACTGAGCCCGGACGCCCACCAAGGCGAGCGTTCTCCAGCAGCGAAAAGGTCTTTCGTGTCCTTCACCTTGCGCGAGAGGCCGACACCTACAGCGAAGATGCCCACGAGGTAAACGGTCAACACGATGTAGTCTGCCATTGCCATCGCGTTGCGTTACGACTCCTCTTTACTCTTTACGTTGCCATCACCCGCCCCTGAATAGCTTGATCGATTAAAGACAAGCATACTGTTTGATGCGAAAAAGTTGCGTCGTTTTAGATACGCAACAATCGCAATCTGTCACGCTATCCCCCAGCCATCACGCTTACCAGTAGATGTTAAGTCCGCCTCGCGAATACATACGTTTTCCGGGATCGTCTGCTTGGCCCATCTCGCCTTCGGGCTTCCAGCGAACGCTGCCGTCGATGTGTCCGACGTGTGCCCCGCCGCCGCCCTCGGTGGTTTGGGGAAGGACGCCGCCGACGTCGTTACCGGTGATGTGCGTGGAGCCGTCCAAGTTCCCGCCGTTGCTCCGCGTGACATCCGCGATGAAGATCGGGGATTCTGCCCGGCTATCCAGCGAGCTGTGCACCGGCTGGATGCCGTCGTTGACCCACTCATTCATGCCCGTAATAGAAACGGCGTTTCGTTGCGCTTCGCTGTTCTTGATGAGGTTGTCGTTACCGGCGATCGCCATGTAGGTGATGTAAGTCAAACCAGATGGCGAAGCGGTACCGTTCCACACGGCATCGGTGTTC
>JBGCDC010000017.1:0-3524 GCA_045105055.1 Phycisphaeraceae bacterium
TTTTTGTACAACGCTCAGGCTGAGGATGGCGGCTGGTACGGCTCATACCACAAGGGCCCGCAAGAGCCAGCTGCGAAGAACAACTGGGGACCGACCGCGATGGCGGCGCTTGCTTTGATCGTCTCTGGCGAGTCGCCACAGAATCCAAAGCTTAAGAAGGCCTTGAAAAAACTAGCTGAAGTTGAAATCACTGGCGTCTACGCAATGTCCATGCGAGCACACGTCTGGTCATATCTTCCTCAAGGCACCTTTGGCAAGCTCCTCGAAAAAGATTCAGACACCATGTACCGCTCATGGTACGGCTGGGGACGATTCGACTACGCCACTGCAAAATACGGTGAAACTTTTAACGATCGATTCCGCGGCAACGGCAGCCAAGGCAGTAATGGCGGACGTATCGATAACTCGACGACTCAATACGGCGTACTGGCACTTTGGCAAGCATCAAAACGCGGAGCGAACATTCCCAACGAATTCTGGGAACTCGCGATCGCGAACTTCCTTGAAATGCAAGGTGATGATGGGGGTTGGGCTTATAACGCAAACAAGAACACGAATCAGTCAATGACGCTCGCCGGGCTCACCGTCATGTTCGTTGCTCAGCAGGAACTCTTCCGTGATCAGAGCAAGGCCAACCCTAAGCTCACCACGTCAATCGAAAAAGGTTTGAAGTATCTCAACGCAAACTTCAACACGCAAGCAAGTGTCCACGGCGGCGTCAGCTACATGTGGTACGGCTACGAGCGTGTCGGCCTTGCTTCCGGCATCAAGTACTTCGGCGGCAAGGATTGGTTCCAAGAAATCGCTCAGAAGATCGTCGCGAAAAAGGCCAACTACGGCAGCTCGATCCACACTGCATCATTCGACCTCATGTTCCTAGCACGTGGTCGAGTCCCGGTCTGGATCAACAAGCTCCAGATCCCCGGCACCGCTTGGAACAACCGACCCAACGATGTCTACTTCCTCAACCGATTCATCTCGGGATACCGCGAGCATGAAATCAACTGGCAAGTCGTCGGCGTCGAGTCCGAGCCGAAGGATTGGATGAGCGCCCCGCTGATGTGGGTTAGCTCTGACGGTGCGATCGAATGGACCGATGAGTACGTCGAAAAGATCAAAACGTACCTCGACCTCGGCGGAACCCTCATCGCCAACCCTGAGGAAAAGTCTTCCTCGTTCCGAGCAAGCATTCAAGACCTCGCAGAGAAGCTCTACCCCGATCTTAAGTTTGAGCCTATCACGCGTGACCACCCCATGGCGAATCTTCTCGAAGGTGACCCGCGTGGCAGCAGGGCCCCCAACTTCGATATCCTCACCAACGGTGCCCGCGTCCTCATGGTTATGCCCAAGGATGACTGGGGCATGACCTTCCAGAAAGACCTCAAGCCTGACCCGGACAAAAAGGCTGCTTGGCGGGACATCATCAACATCTATGGCGTGGTTACTGACCGCGGCGAACTTTCCCCGCGACTCTCTAGCCCATGGGTTGCGAAAACAGATCGTGCATCCACCGGCACTATTAAAGTCGTCGTCCCGAAATGGGAAGATGCCGCAGGCAAAGTGCAAGAGCATGACGTCTACCGCGTCATGAAGAACGTCATGCACAACCAGACCGGCCGAACACTCGATGTTCAAGAACTGCCGCTCTCGGAGTTGGCGACTGCGAGCCCCGCGCTCGTGCACATGATGGGTGTTAAAGCGGTTTCGATCACCGAAGCCGAGCGTGACGCGATCACCGCGTACATCCAGGGCGGCGGCACGATCCTCATCGAAAACCTCGGCGGTACCGGCGACTTTGCTACTTCCATACGAGATCAGCTCAATCCGCTGTTCCCCGGCACGGAGGACCGTGTCAGCACCCGCAGCGACATCATCACCGGCCGAAACCTGCCCGAGGGTTCGACCAGCAACCGTCGCGTCGTCTACCGTCGCCTCGTCATCGAACGATCCAATCCGGACGGCCGACTGCTGCTCCGTGGCTGGGAAAAAGACGACCGTTACCCTGTCGTCCTCTCCTATGAAGATATTTCGCTTGGCATGCTCGGCGTCCGCCAATACGGTGTCAACGGCTACAGCATCAAAAGCTCGCGAGACCTGATGGTCAACATCCTACTCGACGCAGAAAAAGCAAAGGGTGGCGGCGGTGCCGCGGCCTTGGCTGAATAAGCGGCTAGGTCAAAGCATTTTTATGAAAAGCATCGGTATTAAATCCGATGCTTTTTTTATTGTGGTTTTGACAATACGTTCACCGCATGTGCACTGGCAAGCATCTCAATATGGTGTAGAAGACGATTACCTAACTCGCGCGGCGCGCTGCTGAAGATATTTTCGCAGTATGCCGATCAGCGGCTGACTTGTATTGACCAACGTGTAGTCCATCCCGCGTCCGGCGAGTGATCGTTGAAGCGAAGTTAGGTGGGCTTGGATCAGTGTTTGATAGCTCGCCGCGACTTGTTGGGGCCGCGTATTAATGCTCGGCCCCCGTTCCGGATCAATCATCCGCAGCCCACGTGACTCAGTCGGTAGCGCCAACTCATCTGGGGTTAGCACTTGAAACACCAACACCTCGTGACCCGCAAAACGGAGCCGATCAAACACATTCATCATCGGCTCAACTTCATCAAGGAAGTCACTGACCACCGCGATCGCTGCTTTGTGCCCGCGCAGCGTGTGCGATAATTGCTCGAGTGAACCGGCAAGGTTGGCTTCGCCTTGTACAGGACCGGCTTGCTCGAGGTCGGCCAACATCACCTGTAACTGTCGAAGTGAACCCGTCGGCGGATGCAGGCAGCGCAGTTGTTGATCGAACACGCCCATCGCCGCGCGATCACCATGCCGTAGGGCAAGTGTCGTTAGCGCTGCGGCGAGTTGCTGTGCGACCGAAAATTTCGTTGGCTGGGCCTCTTGTGGCTTAGCATTCAACGTTGCGAAGTCCATCGACGCCGAGCCGTCCACCATGATGTGCAGGCTCAGGTCGGTCTCGCGTCGGTACCGTTTGAGGTAGTAGCGATCGGTTCTGCCGTAGCGTTTCCAGTCGATGTCTCGGAGGTCGTCACCGGGCGAGTAAGGGCGGTAGTCGTGAAACTCGATCCCGCTGCCGCGCAGGGGCGAGGCGTGTCGGCCTGTGTACAGCCCGTCGACCAACTGCTTGGCCGCGAAGTACAGACCGTCTAAACCAGCGATCGGGTCACGCCTGGGCATCACACCATCATAGTTTGATCCTATGAGGTTGCTGCACAGGTCGGTACACTATTCGGATGCTGGGGCAGACTGATACGATCGATCAAGAGCAGTCCGGTGCGCCGGGCTGGACGTGGCTGTCACGCTTGGCGATCGCGTGGATCACGGGCATCCTGATCGCTGCGCAGTGGCCTAGTCGGCTGACCTTCGTGCTCTCAGCATTACTTGCTTTGTCTGTGACAGCAGTATTGATTGCGCGTCGGCAAGATCGTGCGGCGCGTATCGCGGGGCTACTTGCGTTCGCTTTGGTCGGCGGGGTCTGGTTGATTGTGCAGCGCGACTAC
>JBGCDC010000018.1:0-3313 GCA_045105055.1 Phycisphaeraceae bacterium
ACCGCGACATCGTGATCATCTTCGGCCTCGTCGGCGGGTTTATTTTTCTCACCCTCATCCAATTCATTGGCCTGATCTACCGCTTGGGGTGAGGCCGATAAAGTCCGCACGGAGCGCGATTCGTGGTCCTCGGCTCAACCGTCCGATGCAACACCTGACCCGCATGGGTTAGCGACGCGGATCATACGCTGCGTCCGTTTTGGTTACGTTGTGCGGGCAACCCGTTCTTTTCGTGTTGTGACGGTTAATCAAGCCTTGCCGATGTCCGATGTTGCTTTTGGAGACGCCCTATGAGTCAGGGCGAACCAAAGGAAACCGGAGAGAGGCACCATCCATGGCTAGACAAAAAGATATTCTCACGACCGGCGAAGTCGCGAAGATTTGCAACGTTGCTCCACGCACCGTCAGCAAATGGTTCGACTCAGGTCAACTCAAAGGCTACCGCATCCCCGGCTCGAAAGACCGACGGATCCCCATGGCCAACCTCATCCGCTTCATGAAGCAGCACAACATCCCGCTCGACGGGTTGCAGTCGGGCAAGACCCGCGTGCTCATCGTGGACACCGCCTCGGAGGTCGTCGACGTCCTCACCAAGGTCATGTCCGAGCAAGCGGGCTACGACGTACAAGTCGCGAACTCCGGCTTCGCCGCCGGCATCGAGTGCGAAAAATTCCGCCCACACGTCATGCTCCTGGACATGCACCTAGGCGACGTCAAAGGCGAAGACATCCTCAAACTCGTCCGCTCGTCCAGCGACCTACAGCTCACCAAAGTCATCGCCATGTCCGGCAAGCTGACCGACGGCCAAGCCCAGCACCTCATGCACAACGGCTTCGACGGCTACCTCAAGAAACCGTTCCACGTTAGACAAGTCGTCGAAACGGTCGAAGACGCGGTTGCGATCGTGTATTAATCCAACGATCCGCTCTTCAAGCGATCGGCAGTCAATATCAAAAAGAAGCCCACGCTTTCAAAGCGTGGGCTTTTTCATTGGTTTGATTGAAGGGTTTAGTCGAGTTTTGATTTGCCGTACTGGACCGTCGCCTTGTCGCCGTGGTCGGTGGCGACGGTGATGATCATGGGCTTGTTGATCGCGGTGAGGTCGAACTCGAGCGTCTCGGTGAGCAGTGCCTCGGCGTTGTCGCCGTTGGCGTCGTGCTTGAGGTTGATCGTCGTCTTGCCGGGGTAGCTGCGGGCAACGATCTGGTTCCAGTACAGCGTAAAGTCGTGCTCCTTCGCGCCGCCGCCGTAGGTGACCTTGATCTTCAAGACATCGCCCTCGATCGTGACCGCGCCCATGGTGAACGCGTCGGACTTGATGTCCTTGATCTTCGTGCCCGGCTCAACCTTCGTTATCCCCGGCCGCTTGGGCTTCTCGTCGGGCTTGTCTTCATCAAGTGACGGTCCACTGCCCAACGCGGTGCCCAACGCGATCAGGATCAGTAGTGGCAGGATCAATAGTGTTTGACGTGTCATCGCGGGGTCTCCGTGGGGTAGGCCATCTTAGACGCGGAACGCTAGGCGAGGTTCCCGATCGCCTTGCACGGCAACGCGTGGCGATCGATGGATCGCGGGCATAGTCATTAGCAGTAATGGTGTCGGTTTGAGTGATTGGCTGTGCGGCTAGCTGTCTTGGCAAAAAAAACGCCCCTCCGTATGATCCTTCGAAATGAAGACGAAACAAATCGGGGATGCACCAAGGTTCAGGTGAAACGGTAACGTGTTGGCATCGATCTGGACCAACAGATCCCAGTTGTCCGGGTCCTCACCTGGCCAGTCATCACCTTGGAAGAATGCTGGGACACCACCAATTTTGTTACCCGACACCGTATCAAAATATGTATCCCTCTCAGTCTGCGGCGCCTTTTGATAATCATCCCCAGATAGGAAGGCTGGGTCTGTCGTTTGCACAAGGTCGATTGTAAATTCGCAATCTGACCCGTCTTCAAGATAGGTGGTCGGCCCAGTAGCTTGAGTACGTGTTGGAACGGCATCTTGACCACCAGGCTGAATAATGACTGCGTTCTCTCCTGCGCCTGAAAAACATGCGTCTGGATCGAAAAACCAATTCTTGTCATCACGTTCATTTGGACGCTGATGCGTTACAAAGATGTAGGCCATCTTCGATTCGGTAGAGAGACTCGGAGGAATCGCGATTTGTGCAAGAAACTGCATGGGACGATCCCACGATTCACTTATTGGCCATGCCGGGTCCTCGATCCAAACAGGCTGACCACCAAACTTTGAAATCGGTTCCGTGATCGGCGTTGATGCTGCTTTGAACTCGGCAATCGTTTGTCGTTGTGTCATAAACTTAGCTTATCATCGGCGGCCGGGTCGAACGGAGCTAAAACGATCTCAAAAGCCAGCTCAAGAAACTTGTTTAAGTCCAAAAGAATGTAGAGAACGCCGAAAAAGCAGTTGCTCTAGCTATATCTTTGCGTTTGCCAACAACTCCACCGCCTCTTGTCTCCCCATGTCGTAGCCCTTGTCTTCGGCGGCTTTGGTTTGCTTCGCGGTGCGTTTGGCGTCGCCGGGGCGGGGGGCGAGCCACATGCCTAGGCCGGCGAGGAGTGTCGTGAGGATCGCGCCGCCGGGGATCGTGGCGAGGCCGGGAAGGGAGGTCGTCAAGCCGGTGTTGATCGTTGAGGTGAGGAGCGACTCGATGAACGTGCCGTCGGCGAGCTCGGCGTCGAGGGCGTCGTTGCTTGCGGCGTGGTCGGCGAGTTGGGTTTTGAGCTGCGCTTCGATGCGGCGGTCGCCCTCGCTGCGCAGGATCCTTGCATCGCGCAGGCTTAGCTTGGGTGGGACGTTGGTGTCGAGCTGTTCACGGAAGTGGGTGCGGGTGTTGGGCGGGACATCGACGGTGACGATCTCGTCGAGCGAGCACCCGCCGGCGAGGGACATGGCGGTGAGGAGGGCGGCGATGACGAGCGTGAGGAGGGCGGGTTTCATGATGGGGTTCCGAGTGGATCTTTGAGAAGGGATTGGTTTTGACGGGAGAACGGAATTTGCGGGATCAACGGGATCAGACCTGTAGGTTCCAAATCCCGTTGATCCCGCTATCCCGTCAAAACAGGCTGTGGCAGGGTCTAGGTGCGCACACGGCATCCGGCGCTGGTGTCGGGTGTGCTAAACCCTGTCAGATTCGAGATTAAGCGGTCGTTCGGCCAGGATTGGTATCGCGGGCTCGTCTGTTTTGGTGCGCAAGGCGTGCGCAATTTCCGGGGCCACGTTCCGGGGGCGGTGGGCGGCTACACTGGTCCGAGCGAGTCGCCGATGTGGCGGGGCGCGATCGTTTTTTTCATGCGCT
>JBGCDC010000019.1:0-17959 GCA_045105055.1 Phycisphaeraceae bacterium
CTCTGCCGGGATCGAGATGATCCTCAAAGACATCTCGTTAGCCGCGCGTATCCTCGCGCAGTTTCCGGATCGGCTGACGGATGCGCAGAAGACGTCTGACGCGCTCAGCGAACTCGGTGAGCTCTGCAAGACGCCCGGAGCGAACGTGATCAAGCTGCCAAACATCAGCGCATCGATACCGCAGCTCTGCGCCGCGATCGCTGAACTGCAGGCCAAGGGATACGACCTGCCCGACTATCCTGCCGAAGCAACAACGCCCGAGGATCAAGCCACCAAAGCCGCCTACGCCAAGGCGCTCGGTAGCGCGGTCAACCCTGTCCTCCGCGAAGGCAACTCCGATCGCCGCGTCGCGGGCCCGGTCAAGGCCTACGCACAAGCACACCCCCACTCCATGGGCGCGTGGTCTACTGGCTCCAAATCACATGTCGCGTCCATGACCGAAGGGGACTTCTTTGGTAGCGAACAATCGCACACCTGCCCCGCCGACACCACCGTCAGTATCAAGCACATCGCGACCAACGGCAACGAGACGGTCCTTAAAGACCACCTAGTACTTCTTGAAGGCGAAGTCCTTGACGGCTCGTGCATGTCCGCCAGCAAACTCGCCGACTTCCTTACCGATCAGATCGAAGACGCCAAAGCGCAAGGCGTCCTCTTCTCCTTGCATATGAAGGCAACGATGATGAAGGTCTCCGATCCGATCATCTTCGGCCACTGCGTCAAGGTCTTCTTCAAATCACTCTTCGATAAGCATGCTGACACCTTCGCCGAGCACGGCGTGAACCCCAGCAATGGCTTTGGCGATGTCTTCGCGAAGCTGCCTAAGCTCGACGCGGCACTGCGTGCTGAGATCGAAAAAGACATTGAATCGATATACGCCGCTCAGCCAGACTTGGCGATGGTCGATTCGGATAACGGGATCACGAACCTGCACGTGCCCAGCGACATCATCATCGACGCGTCGATGCCCGCAATGATCCGCAACTCCGGTCAGATGTGGGGCCCTGACGGCAAGCCACGCGACACCAAGGCAGTCATCCCCGACCGCTGCTACGCAGGGATTTATCAGGCGACGATCGAGTTCTGCCGAGACAACGGCGCGTTCGATCCCGCGACGATGGGCAGCGTCGCCAACGTCGGGCTCATGGCCAAGAAGGCCGAGGAATACGGCAGCCACGACAAGACCTTCGAGATCGAATCGGCCGGCAAAGTCGTCGTCATCGACAGCATGGGCAACACGCTCTTTGAGCACGCCGTCGAAGCAGGCGATATCTGGCGTGCCTGCCAGACCAAGGACATTGCGATCCGTGACTGGGTCAAGCTCGCGGTCACCCGTGCCCGGCTGACTGAAAACCCCGCGATCTTTTGGCTAGACAAAAACCGTGCCCACGACGCAGAGCTCATCAAAAAAGTTGAGGCCTACCTCAAGGACCACGACACCGACGGTCTGGACATCCAGATCCTCCCGCCGATCCTCGCGACCGAGCACGCGCTGCAACGGTGCAAAGACGGCGAAGACACCATCAGCGTCACCGGCAACGTCCTTCGCGACTATCTCACCGACTTGTTCCCGATCCTCGAGCTCGGCACCAGCGCGAAGATGCTCTCGATCGTCCCGCTTCTCAACGGCGGCGGACTCTACGAAACCGGCGCAGGCGGGTCGGCCCCTAAGCACGTCCAACAGTTCGTCGCGGAAAACCACCTGCGTTGGGACTCACTCGGCGAGTTCCTCGCCCTAGGCGTCTCGCTCGAAGATGTCGCCCGCAAAGCGGACAACCCCAAGGCCGCGATCCTCGCTTCGACACTGACCGACGCGACGACGAAGCTCCTCAATGAAGGCAAGAGCCCGCTACGAAAAGCTGGCCAACTCGATAACCGAGGCAGCCACTACTTCCTCGCGTTGTACTGGGCCCAGGCCCTGCGGGATCAGCAAGACGATCTCGACTTGGCCAATGATTTCAACCGGCTTGCCGCCGAACTTGAGTTGCAGCAAGACACGATACTCAGCGAGATCGATGTGCCGCAAGGCAAGCCTGCCGACCTAGGTGGGTACTACCTTCCCGACGACTCGAAGGCCGAGGCCGCGATGCGACCCAGCGCGACGTTTAATGGTGTATTGGCAGAGTCACTGAAAGCTTAAATCAACCTGACGCTAGCACCTGAGGAACATCATTGATTAGGACTTCAGTTGCTTTAGTAGGTCTGCATTTGGATTGATGAACGTGATGCGTTAAGCTAAATGCACTCTATCCATTCCACACTGAAATCAGGATGCCGCCATGATTCGCACACTACTTACCGCTTTTGCCGTTGCTCTATTGTCCTTCTCGCTGGTTGGCTGTAAATCGACGCCGAAGGCGAGCGATAAAGCCGAAGAAAAGAGCGACCGTGCTCAGAACCGCGCGGAGAATCGCGTGGATGATGAAGCGGACCAACAAATCGACAAAGGTGTCGACAGCATTCTCGACGGCATCTTTCGATAATTAAAAAGTTGTTCGCTCGGTAAGCCAACGCGTTATGTTTAATCCGCGACATCAACGCGAAGCGATCCGGGGACAGTGATGCGCTTCACCGGGATCGGGAAGCGGTGCTTGTCTGTAAGTAGGTCTATGCCTAGCTCGATAACGATCGCTCGCGCGGTGGTGTCGAACTTGCCTGCGGGGCGGGCGACTTTGAAGGTGAGTTCTTTTTCTTCGCCAGGCTTGATGGTGGTGTGTTCGTGGTCTGGGCCGATGGTCCATCGGCTGTCCTTGCTAGTGGGGACAGCTTCGATTTCGATGGTGAACTTCGCGGGGTTCTTGACGATGAGGGTGAACGTGTCGTCTACGGAGCCGTCCTGAGCGATCGTCACCGGCGCTTTGAATCGCACGGGCATGGCTCGGCCAAGGACTTCGGACTGTTCGGAGACTTCGCCGGTGATGGCTTTCGGATCCATCACGCCACCGACAGGGAAGGCGGAGAAAGCGACTTGGTCTTTGCGGACGGTGACGAGGTTGTAGTGGTGGAGCCAGCCTGCCTTAGGTGACCAGCCGGGCTGACCGCCGCCGACGGTGGCGAGGGTGAAGTAGTTGATGTCATCTTTGGGATCAAAACGCATGTGGTGGATGTGCCCCGCGAAGACGCCGGAGACGTTACCCGCATTCACGAGTTCTTTGTGGACTTTGGTCCAGTCATCGCCGTAGCCAACCATCTTTTTGCGTGTGCCGAGCCAGCGTGGGTGGTGGAGGAAGACGAAGACGTGATCAGCGTCCTTGGCTTTATTAAGGATGTCCTTGAGCCAATCGAACTGCTCATCACTCATGCGTTGCGAGGCAGGTTTTTTGAAATTGCGTTCGCCGGTTTGGGGATTACCCTCGTCTGTGTAGAGGACGATGAAGAAGCAGCCCTTGTGCTCGAAGGCGTACCACAGCGGGCCGAAGTGCATCTCGTAGAGCGGTTCGAGTTCGCCTTCCGGTTTATCCGGGCCCCGCCAATAGATGTCGTGGTTGCCCGCGACGGGGAACCACGGACAGATAAGCTCGCCCATGACTTCTTTGTACTGCTTCATCTGTGGCAGCCAAACTTTATCGTCGGCATAGCCATTGATAAGGTCGCCGACGGTCATGACGAGGTCGGGCTCGATGAGGTTCACATCAGCGACGGCCTGGGCGAGGACGTTGATACCTTTGTGTGGTCCGCCGGTGCGGTCGCCAAAGATCGCGAAGGTGAAAGCATCTTCTTCGACAGGCAGCGGCAACGCATTACCCTTGCGATTGGTGTGGAAGCGATCGCCATCACCAGAATCAGTCTTGTGCGGCGGGTTGTGCTTGTGGGTGTGGTTGTCGTGGGTGAGCGGCGCAGTGGGCTCATCAGCTTGAACGCTTGTGCATAGGCATGTGATTAATACCCAAAGGGCTGCAATGAACAATTGATTTTTATACATATAGAAGTCCTTTGATTGATCTCGTGCGTCTTGATTAATCGAGATTGTATTCGAGGCGATCGATCTGTCATCCCAAAGATAACCTCGCCGCATGCCCCAGAGCGGGCAAGCAGTGGGCTTCTTTTAGAAGACAATTTCTGACTACTGCTTACGTAGGTCGAAGCAGACGATTTGTCGGTGATCACGGATGATGAGTCGGCCGTCGGAGATGACGATAGGCGACCAGGCGTTGTTGCTTCGGCCTTGCGGTTTGAGTGCTTCAAACTTGGCGATCAAATCGAACTTGTCGGGGTTTGGGTTGACGAGCATTAGCTCGCCGGTGTCGCCGTCGAAAACGTAAAGCTTCCCTTCAGCCAGCGTGACGGCACCGCGATTAAGGTTCGGCGTGTTTTTCGTTTTCCACTTCACCTCGCCATTGTTGGCATCAAAACAGGCCAAGCCGCCTTGCTTGTTGCGTCCGCGGAGGTTGGCGTTTTCGTTGATATTTAAGTAAAAGTGGCCTGCATAGTAAATCGCGGGGTGGACTTGGCTGCCTTCGTAGATGCGATATTTCTCGGTGACTTCGCCCGCTTCAGAGACTTCGAAGAGCACGGATCCATCTTCGTAGCCGTTGGTAGCGAAGACGTATTGATCACGCTTTCCGACGACTGTCACAGGCGGGATGGTCACGTGCGGGCCGCTTTTGATTTCAAAGGCCTTGACCTCCCAGATCGTCTTACCGGTCTTGATATCGATGAAGTACAGGTGCGTGTTGTCTCGACAGGCGATGCCACGCGTGCCCGAGATGGTGCGGATCACAGGCGTGTGGTGCGTGTGCTGATTCACGATCGTCGCGTCGGACTCCCACTTGGTTTTGCCTGTCTTCGGGTCGACCGCGACAACGATCGGTGCATCATCGGCAGTCGGGCTGATGAGTAAGACGTCGTCAACCATCACAGGCGACAGCGCGAAGCCGAAGGTCTTGTTGCTGGCGGGGTACTTGTCGTAGATGTTAAAGGACCAGTCGGGCTTCTTTGTTGTGCGGTTGATGGCGTGGACGTGGCCTAGGCCGCCGGTGGTGTAGACGTGGGTGTCGGTGACGGATGGTGTGGAGCGCGAGCCGGGGTAGTTGACTCGGCCCGGTGCGTCGACTTTGTGTTGCCAAAGCTCTTTGCCAGTATTGAGGTCAAAGACGCGGAGGATGTCGGCGACGCCCTGCTGCCGATCGTTTAGATAGACCTTCCCATCGACCACCGCGGCGCCCGCGAAGCCCAGGCCGACATCGTGCCGCCAGAGTTCAGGCGGGCCGTCGGCAGGCCAAATATCGAGCAGCCCCGTCTCGGTCGACACGGCATCCTGCGTCGGGCCGAGGTGTTGCGGCCAATCGCTAGCCGTCGCTTGGTGTGTCGTCGCGGATGCGAGCAACGTGGCGAGTCCGAGCAGTACCGTTTTAAATCGTTTCACAAAAATCCCTGATGATCTTTTAAACCCAGCAAATAAAGACAGACCTATACCATGCCAACGCCCACGATGCCGCTTTGGTTCTCTCAATGGCGACAATTGAGGGCTGGGGATTATTGCAACTCAATCTCACCGAGCCTACAATCCCGGTATGGACCCCGCGACACAACAATCCGCTAAGCGTGACGGGCCGACAGGTGCGATCCCGCTGACCAAACTGAGCGCAGGTCAAACCGCCCTGGTGATCCGCATTGAAGAAGACGACCACGCGATGCTCATTCGACTCAAAACGATGGGCATGCACGAGGGCCGATCGATTCGAATGGTCCGCGCGGGCACACGCATCATCGTGAGCTGCGGCGGGACACGCATCGGCCTATCCGCAGAGGTCGCTCGGCACGTCCGCGTCGCACCGACAGCGAATTGATCCATCAATCATTCACGAAGTTTGCTATGACCACGATCTCACTCGACGTCCAACAGCCCCACCGCAAGTGGCCCGACAAACGCCCGCTCCGGGTCGCCCTGGTCGGCAACCCCAACTGCGGCAAGACCACGCTCTTCAATCGCCTCACCGGCCTGCGCGCGAAGACCAGCAACTTCCCCGGCACCACCCTCGAACGACGCGCCGCAAAACTCAAAGCAGGCGAGCACGAGATCGAGCTCATCGACCTGCCCGGCCTCTACTCCGCGCACTTCGCCGATCAATCTGAAGAGCTACTCGCTGCAGACGCATTGCACGGCCGACTCAAAGACATCCAGCGCCCCGACGCAGTGGTCGTCATCGTCGACGCGACCTGTCTCTCGCGACACCTGTACCTCGCCTCGGAAGTGCGCGAGATGGGCCTGCCGATGGTCGTCGCGCTGAACATGATCGATGAAGCGCGAAAGCAGAGCATCACCATCTGTCTCGAAACCCTTGGCAAAGAACTCGACGCCACCATCGTGCCCGTCAGCGGACGCACCGGCGAAGGAGTCGATTTACTCCGCAGTTCGATCGCGGAAGACCTCGCTGGCGATGAAAAAATCCATACCGACCGTGCGGCGGGGATGACCGAGCGCATCGCTTGCACATCCTGCACAAGCTGCCCGCACACCAACCGGCACACCTGGGCCTGCGGCGTCGGCGAAGCGGCGGGTGAACAAATCTCCGAAGCGGCCGAGCGACGCACCGAAGCGATCGACCGACTCTTCACGCATCCCGTCGGCGGCGTCGCAGTTTTCGCCGCGATCATGTTTGCCTTATTTTTCCTTATCTTTAAGGCCGCGACAATCCCCATGGACTGGATCGAGATGGCCTTTGGCGCCATCGGAGGCTGGGCCTCAAGCGTGCTGCCCGAGGGCCTGATCACCAGCTTCATCGTCGACGGCATCATCGCGGGCGTCGGCGGGGTTGTCGTCTTCCTCCCGCAAATCCTCATCCTCTTTTTCGTACTCACCCTGCTTGAAGACACCGGCTACCTCGCGCGAGCCGCATTCGTCGCCGACCGCATCATGAATACGGTCGGCCTGCCCGGCAAGGCCTTCATCCCCATGCTCTCCGCACACGCCTGTGCCATCCCCGCAATCATGTCCACCAAGGTCATCGAGTCGCGACGCGATCGACTCATCACCATCCTCGTCCTCCCGCTGATGACCTGCTCCGCACGCCTGCCCGTCTATGCCATGGTCGCGGCGCTCGCGGGCATGATCCTCTACCCGGCCGAGACCGACGCATCGCTCTGGCAGCGCGGCCTACTAGGCGGCGCGCTCTTCTTCGGCGCCTACATGCTCGGCATCGTCGCGGCCATGCTCGCCTCCTTCGTCCTGGGCAAAACCATCCTCAAAGGCAAGCCCCAAGAACTCGTGCTCGAACTACCGCCCTACCGCTGGCCATCCCTGCGTGTCGCGCTGCTCACGGTCTGGGACCGTGGCATCGTGTTCCTCAAGCAGGCTGGCACGGTGATCCTCGTGCTGTCAATTTTGATCTGGGCGGCGATGACGTTCCCGCAGTTGCCTGAGGACAAACTCGCCGAGGTCGCCAAGCCCGAAAGCGTTGTCTTACTCGCGGAATACGAAACACAAGCCGCCGCCGCCGAAGAAGCAGGCGATGCTGAAACGCTCGAAGCAGCCCAAGCAGAGATCGACAACCTCTACGCCCGCTACGCCACCGAGTACTCCGTCGGCGGACGCATGGGCAAAGCCGTCGAACCCGTCTTCGCGCCGCTTGGTTTTGACTGGCGGATGGACATTGCCGTCGTCGCCTCGTTCGCCGCTCGCGAGGCCGCGGTCTCGACGCTCGCCATCACCGCAGGTATCGGCGAAGAAGGTGCCGAAGACGAGTTGCTGCTCCGCGACACCCTCGCCGCGATGACTCGGCCCGATGGTTCACCACTCTTTGACCTGCCGACCGTGTTGTCTTTGCTCGTCTTCTTCGTCCTCGCGATGCAGTGCCTGCCCACGCAGGCCGTGACCAAACGAGAGACCGGCAGTTGGAAGTGGGCGATCCTGCAGTTCAGCTACATGACCGTCATGGCCTATGTCGGCGCGATGATCACATACCAAGTCGCCTCCGCGATCGTGTGACACTTTCACGATGATCGCAGCAATGAGCCATCAGTCTCGCTTGATAGAATGACAAAATGCCTTTCCGCAGGATCGATCTACTCGCTGAAGATTTAACAATCGACGCCGTTCGCACGGCACTTGACGATGCGGAAGTCGATGACCTTTATCTGATCAAACGCGATGATGGGCTGCTGCAAGCTTCTATCGTCTTAGACGAACGGCTTGCAGAGCACGCGATCGATGTGCTTACCGACAACTTTGGCGACCACGAACGATTCAACCTCCTGATTTATCAAGTGGCGGCTCGTGTCACGCCCAAAGGTTCCAACGAGACTGACGATGAAATCAAGCAGCATGATCATGCACGCGATCGAATCAGTCGCGATGAACTAATTGATGACCTTAGTGCAGGCGGAGAAGTGAGCCGGATCTACCTCGCACAGGTGGTGATCTCTTGTGTTGTTGCCGCAGTAGGGATGATCCGCAATTCGACCGCGATGGTGATCGGCGGGATGGTGATTGCTCCGCTCCTTCTGCCGAGCATGTCTATGGCACTGGGCACAACGATCGGCGATTTGAAAATGATCTTTCGATCCGTCTACGCCAGTCTCGCAGGTGTTGTGCTCGGCTTTGTCGTCTCGCTTGCAATCGGATTGGTCGTGGTCTTCGACCCGCAAGTCGAGCAACTTGCGATGCGAAGCGAGACAAAATTCTCTGACATCGCGGTTGCGTTGGCTGCGGGCGCTGCGGGCGCGATCGCCGTGACCACTGGCGTATCACCCGCGTTGATCGGCGTGATGGTCGCGGTCGCGCTCGTGCCTCCGCTTGTGGCCTGTGGGCTGCTCTTGGGCACAGGCGAATACGCCGCCGCATCGGGCGCACTCATACTCGTCGTCACCAACATTGTCTGCGTGAACCTCGCCGCAGTGGGTGTATTTTTGATCCAGGGCATCCGCCCGACTCACTATGAAGACAAAGCCCGTGCGAAGAAGGCCGTCATCAATGCTGGGATCGTTTGGGGGATCCTCCTTCTAGGCCTGGTCCTACTGATCGCATTTGCCGCACCAACGAATCCGCTGAAGTAATTCCTGCCTTGCAGAACTGACATCGCGCAACGCTAAAACCCCGACGAGGTATCCTCAAGCAATGAACGCTCAGCAGCAACAGCAACTCGATCGGGCCCTTGACGCAACACTGATTGATGGCGTGCTCTCCAAAGCGGAAGAGCAGTCGCTGCGCGATGCGATCGAGGTGCTCGCAGGGGACCGACAAGGCTTAGCCTTCATCCGCAATCGTGCGTATCGGAAAGCCCGCGAGCGTATCGAACGCTCGCCAACGGATACGCTGCGATGGCTCGAAAAGATTGACAAGATCGTAGACAACACCGTCAGCCCACCGGAGCAAGGCGGCAAGCACGCAGATTGCTTAGTCGCATTTTCGCCTGGCGAGATGGGGCTCGAGATGATCATGCGTGAACTCCGCGACGCGAAACGATCGCTAGATATCTGCGTGTTCACCATCACGGATAACCGTATCTCCGACACGATCATCGACGCACACCGCAGCGGTATCGCCGTCCGCATCATCACCGATAACGACAAACAGTTTGACGATGGTTCGGACATCGCTCGCATGGTCCGAGCTGACGTACCGACTCGGTTCGATCCCGACACCGATCACATGCACCATAAGTTCGCGATCGTCGACGGCCAACGCCTGATCACCGGCAGCTACAACTGGACCCGCGGCGCAACCCGTAACCACGAAAACGTCACCGTGCTATCCGAACAGCAACTCGTCGAATCGTTCGTCAAAGAATTCAATCATCTTTGGTCGACATTTCGGCCTTGGCGTTCGTAGCACTCCGGATCAACATCGAGTCAAGAGCATGCCGCGGCAACTCGCAGCGCGACTGATTCTGCAAGTGCAAATCACTCGGACAACCCATTGAATCAACCATACGCAGCGGTATGGCACCACAGGCTGCTGCGTATCGATGCCCCGCTTGCTAGACTTGCCGCATGACAGACCCGAGTTCAAGTGGCGAATCTTTCGATCAGCCGACACTGGATGCGTCGCCCCACGCGCCGGGCATAACTCCCAGCCACCGCGTCGTATATTGCACCAGCTGCGGCATACAGCTCGAGGGGCTAAACGTCGGGTCGCCCTGCCCAAGCTGCGGCGTCCCCGTCGGCTCCGGACAAGGCAGCGTCAACAAGAGCAGCGGGAAGGCCATCGCCGCTCTCGTCCTAGGCATCTGCTCGATCGTGGGCTGTTGGTTCTACAGCCTGCCCGGTGTCGTTTGCGGCATCCTCGCTATCATAATCGCGCAACAAGCCAGTCGCGACATCGACGACCAAGGCGCGCCGCCCTCGGCTCATGGTATGGCCAATGCCGGCCGAATCTGTGGCATCATCGGGCTTAGCATGAGCATTCTTTGCGCATTACTTACCGTAGGCTTCATTGTCTTCTTCGTTTGGTGCGCTCCGCAGAACACGCAAAACTATCAGAACCCGCCCTCGCAAGTGATACCGGCTCAGCCACCGCTTACACCACCCCCTGCACCGTCTCCTTGAACAATGGCGCGCTCAAGCTAGCAACGCTCCAACCGCAAAGGCTCTCCCTTGTCTGACGACCCCTACGACAACCACGACGACACGGACCCCTACAGCAGCTCGTTCGATAACGACGACTACGACCTGTCGCGCAATGACCCTGCACCGCAACCTCCACAGCCGCAGCAACAACCGCCGGTCAACTATGCTGCCGCGCAACCCAGCTACGTCAATGTCCCTTGCCAAGGCTGCGGCTACAACCTCACCGGCGTTGCCATCGGCGGGACCTGCCCTGAGTGTGGCACGACGGTAGACAGCTCGCTCTACGCGTCCGCCGCCGCGCCCGCCAACGGCTTCGCCATCACCTCCATGGTCATCGGCATCGTCTCGCTCGCCAGTTCGTGCTGCTGTCCCGCGGGATTCCTCGGAATCGTCGGCCTGATCTTCGGCATCGTTGCCATGAATCAAATCAACAACGGCAGCTACGCCAGTTCCTCACGCGGCATGGCCCTCGCCGGACTGATCTGCAGCGGCATCGCGCTCCTACCCGCCACGGGCTGGGTCTTGATGATCATCGCCGATGCGTTTTAGTTCAGAAAGTATTTTTTCTGTCCCGGCTCCTTCCCCTTCTAGGGAGAACGCGGGCGATGAGGGCGGGGCGTCAAATAAATCACTGCTAGTTCTATATCTCGCGGTTTATCTCAAGCTGGATCCTCACCCCTACCCTCTCCATAGAAGAGAAAGTGACTCGAGGCAACAAGGCCAAAGAATCGCACCAAACGCTCTAGAACATCTTTGGTCTATTTCGTCTTTCGCTGACTGTTTAGCCGCCGGGCCACGCCCGGGCCGAGGGGTTCCGACACGCTACTGATTCGTCTTAGCGATCAATGCGTTGGATCGGTTTTCGGAGAGTCTTCCGCCCGCGTGGTGACACGGCGGCTGCGACAAGGCCATGATTAAAGTGGAGATCAATCATGCGGCAAGGCGCTCAACGACTCGCATCACGACCGCGTCCGTGCCCTTTATCAATCATCACCACGAAGCATATCCGCCAGTTTTTCGCGGTCGGTTTTTTCGGCCGGGGCTTCTTTGGGTGCGTCGTCGGTTTCAGGGAGTTCGACGTTGTACTTGGTGGACGCCGAAGCCTTGGGATCTTCCGCTTCAGATGTCGGCGGGCCGATCTCTGGACGGAAGGGATTGGTATTGCTGTTCGGCGGAAGGCTTACGGCTTGTACCTCGGGCGGAGAGTCCTCAACCGACGGAGCACTCTCAGGCTCGTCGACAACTTCACCGACGGGTTCTTCCGTTTGTTCTTCAGCGACCCTGTTGAGCAGGTCTCGACTCACGTCTGCACCGCCGCCAGCGATCTGGTCGAACTGGACGCGGACGCGTTTAGAGACGCCGCGCTCCTGCATGGTGATGCCGTAGAGCGCGTCGCAGCCCTGCATGGTGCGTTTGTGGTGGGTGATGACGATGAAGTGCGAGGAGTCTAGGAAGCTGTGGATGATGTTGATGAATCGCTCGACATTGGCTTCGTCCAGTGCGGCATCGACTTCGTCCAGGATCGCGTAGGGCGAGGGCCGAGACTTGAAGATCGCCATGAGTAGCGCGATCGCGGTCATGGTTTTTTCGCCGCCGGAGAGTTGGCTTAGTGCGCGGGGTTCTTTCCCAGGTGGTTTTGCAGTGATCTCGATGCCGGACTCAAGGACGTCGATGTTGCCGTCTTCGTCGGGCTGGAGGAAGACATCGGCTTTCCCCCCGCCGAAGAGTCGGCGGAAGAGACCTTGGTTGCCTGCAAAGTTTTCGCGAACTTCGTTGAAGGTCTGCTCGAAGCGGGTGCGCGAGTCGTTGTTGATCTGCTCAATCAGTTGACGCAGTTGACGCTCGGCGTCTTCGATATCTTTGACCTGATCGGCCAGCTCGTCTTGCTTATCTTCGAGTTGCTCTTCTTCTTCGATCGCAGTGAGGTTCACATTGCCTAGGCGGGCGATCTTGCCCTTGAGCTCTTCGATGGTGTCAGCGGTGAGTTGCCAGTCGATGGAAAAGAGGTGTTGAGTGTTGGGTTCTGGGTGTTCGGCATGGGTTTCTGGTTGGTGGTCCGATGGTTCTTCACTGCCCGCTGAAGCGGGCGTGCCGGGCTCGGACCCATCACCGGACTCCAAAGAACCAACACCATCGCGCAGCGATTCGTATCGCTCAACCAGGTTGATGTCGAGTTGTTCGTGGGTGCGTTCTTTGACCGCGTCGGCTTTGACCTCGTACTCGCGTTGGCTGATCTCGAGCTTGTGGACGGCCGAGTCGAGTCTGGCGACCTCGCTGCGGTGCTGCTTAACCGAGGCGCGGGTGGACTGCATCGATTCGTCGAACTCGGCGAGTGCTTCGGTGACGATGCCTACTTGCGTGATCAGGCCTTGCAACTCAGAGTCGAGTGAGGCGGCCGCATCGGCGGCGGTGTCGCGCTGTTCTTCTAACTCGCTGATGCGCTGTCGGTAACCCGCGAGCTGCTGCTCAACCTTGGCGTGCTGACGGGCGATGTCCGCGGCGGCGACTTCGTGCTGACGAGCGGAACGCTGAGCGGAGGACAACTGCTCGGCAACCTGCCCCGCGCCGACACGCAGGGTGGTGACTTCTTCGCGAGCGGCCTCGGCTTCTTCACGCTTGACCGTGATCTGAGATTCGACGCTGGCGATGGCTTGCTGCTTCTGCTCGGACTCCGCTTCGAGGCGGTCGTGTTCTTCTGCGTGGTTGTCACGTTTCTCCGCGGCTTCGCGGAGTTGTTCGTGGATCTGCTCGGCTTCTTCAGCAATGGTGGGTTGCTCTTTTTCGAGCGTTTCGATTTGGCCCACGATGCCGTCCAGGCGGCTGGTCAGCTCGGCTCGGCTGGCACCGAGTTCGTAGATCGATTTTTGCAGTTGGCTGGACACTTCCTCGACGTGCGAGGCTTGGCCAGACAATGCGCTGAGGGCGTGCTGATCCGAAGCGATCAGGGCTTCGATCTCGTTAAGCTCGGCTTGCAGGGAGGTGAGCTCGGAGCGGCGGGAGATCAGGCCCGCAGCGCTGCCCGCGGTGATAGGGCCTGCGTGGACCTTGCCTTCGGCGTCAAGCAGTTCGCCGTTCTTCGTAACGAGGCGGTAGCCGTCGGGCAGGACGTGACGCAAGAGCATCGCGGTGTCGAGATCGCGAACGACAAGGGTCTTGCCGAGCACGCGCCAGACGACTGGGCCAAGCCAATCGGGGAAGCGGACAAGATCGATGATTCGCTGGGTACCAGACGCTTCACTGCGCTCAGCGTCGGCGTTAATCAGCGGGATCGGAGGCTGATCGATAGCGAGGAGCGTGACTCGTCCTGCGAGGGAGTCAACGACGGCTTTGCCGGTGGTGGACGAGCAGATGTCGGCAAGGTGATCAACGACGAGCGTCTGCTGATTTTCGCCAAGCGCCGCTTCGATAAGTTTGGCGTTATCGATGTCGGCTTCGATGAGCTCAGCCAACATACCACGCACGATGGCATATGGGCTCTCGCTATCGGTGGACTGCGCGAGCACGGCCTTGACCGGGTCGCTGATGCCTTCGAGGTTGTCCTGCATCTCCTGCAAAACGCCTTGACGGGATTGGAGGGACGAGCGTTTTTCTTTGTGCTCGGCGAGGCGGTCGGTGAGTTGGCTGATCTGCTCGCCGAATTTTCCCGCGAGTTGTTTCTGCGATTCAAGTTGGCTGGTCTCTTGCGAAAGCAGCGACTCGGCTTCGTTCAACTTCGTTGACAGGTCATCGCGATTGGTGAGCATCGCTTCGAGTTGCTCGGCGATTTGGCCTGAACGGGCGTCGAGCTTTTCACGCGTGCTCGTAAGGTTCTCTTTAAACGTATCGAGCGAGCGAACCTCAGACTGCAGCGACTGTGCGCGGCGGAGCATCTGGTTGACGCCCCGCTTCTCGTCTTCGAGATTCGATTGCGCCTCAGCGACCTCGGCTTGTAGGGCTTGATAAGTTTCACGCGCGGTTTCGAGGCGGGACTCGCCATCGGTCTTTTGCGTTTCAAGCTCGGCGACTTGGCCTTGCAACTCTTCGAGCTCAGCGGCGTAGCGACGCTTTTTTTCATCGAGTTCGTCGAGCGAGTCGGCATCGCGTTTAATCTGCAGCTTCACGTCGCCAAGCGTGGACTCTGCGAAGGTTCGTTTCTGGTCTTGCTGCTGCTTGTCCGCGTCTTTTTGGATACGCTCTTGCTCGAGGCGTTTGAGCTTGTCAGCGATGGCGTTGCGCTCGACTTCGGCGTCGGCGAGGACGCCTTCGTGCTTGGCCAGTTCGCGGGCGGCGGCGCTGCGATCGGCTTCGGCTTGTTCGAGCTGGTCGTTGACGTCGGTCAGTTCAGTGGAGAGCTTGTGGTACTCGGCCAAGGCGTAGGAGAGTTGCA
This sequence comes from Phycisphaeraceae bacterium, assembly GCA_045105055.1. Taxonomy (GTDB): domain Bacteria; phylum Planctomycetota; class Phycisphaerae; order Phycisphaerales; family Phycisphaeraceae; genus JAHQVV01. Next base: position 14,873 of record JBGCDC010000019.1, read on the forward strand.
GCTCACTGAGCTTGGCCTTGTGCTCTTGGAAGGAGCGGGCACGCGCGGCCTGCATCTTGACCGAGCGGAGGCGGCGTTCGGTGTCTTCGAGACGCTGTCGGCAGAGCGCGAGGTTTTGCTCAGTGCGATCGAGCTTGCGCTCGGCTTCTTTTTTGCGGGCTTTGAACTTGCTGATGCCCGCGGCTTCTTCAAATATTTGTCGTCGCTCGGCGGCGTTGGCCTCGAGCATGCGGGAGACCTTGCCCTGCTCGATCACGGAGTAGGCGTCGGTCCCGATGCCCGTATCCATGAAGAGTTCTTTGATATCGCGGAGGCGGACACGCTTGTTGTTGATCAGATATTCGCTGTTGCCATCACGGTAGAGCTGGCGGGTGACGGCGACCTCGTCGGCATCAAGCTGAAGGATACGGTTGATGGGTGCCGTGACGGTTGCGGTAGCGGTTGCGGACTGGGAGTCGCTACCGGGCGCTTCGCTCTGCCCAGCGTCGGCGTCCGGGGCGTTGTTCTTCGGGGCTTCGAGGAGGGGGTTTTCGAAGGTCAGCGTAACCGAGGCCATACCACTGGGTTTGCGGTGGGCGCTGCCGTTGAAGATGACATCCATCATCGCGGAGCCGCGGAGAGACTTTGGCGATTGGTCGCCAAGGACCCATTTGATGGCGTCGACGACATTGGATTTGCCGCAGCCGTTGGGCCCGACGATGCCGACGACGGGGCGATCGAAGTCGATCTCGGTCTTGTCAGCGAACGATTTGAAACCGGCGAGGGTGAGTTTGGCCAATCGCATGGGCAGCGACCTCCTGTCGTTGAGCTAGATCGGGGTTCATTGCCCGATCGTAATCTTGGCCACCGACTCCTTCGGCGACGTTTTCCCCGCTTTAACCGATCTGCGACGCTCCCACGCCCGATAAGACAAAGCACTGGCACAGACTATATCGGGAGATGGGCTGCCTGTGGGTGAGAATCGTTCATTTTCTTTTCGCGGCTGTAAAACCATCGCGTCAAGGCTGGTTTTGACGCTTGCGCTGGGCCTCTATATCCCGTCGTTGGGCCTCTTCTTCATCGATCTTTTCGAAGTCCTTGGGGTCGAACTCAGGACGCGATTCGATCTGGTTTTCTTTTTGAGCCGAGGCGATGCGCTGGGCCAATGGGCTCAGCCGCGCGTCGAAGGGGGCGCTGATTTGGTTTTGCTTGCTGAGCTCGTTGAGCGCCTGGACGACTTGGCTAAAGCTCAGGTCAGGGCCGGTCTGTGTGTTGAAGTTATCGACCTTGTAACCGAGCGTGTAGGCGAGGGACGCGACAGTCGGGGTGACGCGGTAGACCTTGGCCTCGCGCTGACCCGGCGGCTGGTAGCGCAGCGCCACGGGTAGCGGGATGCGTGGGTCGCGTAGTGCGAGCAGTTCGCCGACGGCCGGGGTGGGCTTGCCGGACTCGTCTTTGCCTGCGGCCTTCACCATGCGGACCATGGCGATCACGCGCGGCTTGTCGGCCGCCTTGCCACGGTCGGGCACATTCAGCAGGCTCACGCCAAAGGCATCCTGCAACTCGATGTCGCGAATATTGACGAGCATCATATTGCCGTCCTTGTCACCAACCTCGACACGCCAGTCCGGCGGAGGCAGCTTCGCGCCGGGCTCTTGCGAGACGGGCGTAAGCGACTGGATCATCTTCAACGCACCGCAGCGGTGGATCGGGATAAACGCGGTGTCGCCTTCGAAGCGATCGCTGAGCCCGACCGGGATCGAGTCCACGGGCAGGGTCTGCAGAGCCATGTGTTTGTCAAGCTTGGCGAAGACGTTTTTACGCAGCGGGATGTCTTCGCCGAAGATCACGATCGCGAGCTCTTTGCCTTGCAAGGCGAAGACCATGGAGTGCTCGGAAGGGACACGATCGATGTAGAACTTGTGCAGGGTACCGTCGGTGACAGAGAGGCGCTGGATCACAGGGTCTTGGACCATCGCCAGCGACTCATAGGCACCGAGCCGAACCTCGGGATCGGGGTCGTTGAGCAACTCGCGGACGAGTAGACGCGCTTCGTTGCTGCGCGTCATCGCGACGAGTGCGTTGGCGGCACGGACGCGCTGTGCGGGCTCGCCTTCACTGGCTTGCTTGCTAAGCGACTTGATCGTTTGCGTGTCGTTGAGCCAGGCACCGGCTTCGAGCGCCGCCTGCCGAACGAACTGATTTTCGTTGCTGTAGTAGGTGCGCAGCACAGGCATCGCGTTGGGGCCAAGACCTTTCCACGCAAGCGTCACTGCTTCGGCCCGTTCCTTCGGCTTCGCTACCAGCGCCGCGCCCAATGCCTCGGCCTGCGGCTTGATAAAGCCCGGCGAGGGATCCAAGTACAAGTGCTCGATCAGTTCGAGAAGCCTATCGGGCTGAGCTGAAAAACGCTTGGGCACATTGATCTCGATCAGGCCATCGGTCTTGGCGACCGCGGTCGCGAGGTTGTCTCCGTCCGAAGATTCGAAGCGTGCGTTGACCCGGTCGGCGACCGCGTTTGCGATCCGGTAGCTGGGCTGGTTGAGCACGAATTGCACTGTCTGTGATTGGAGCACGGTACCGCCGTTCACCACGACCGCCCGGCGGAGGAACTCGCTGCTTCGCTCACTGCCCTCGGCAACCGGATTAACGCACAATTCGCCGGACGCCGCGGCTTGCGGTTCGGTGAAAACGAGGCTCTCGTCGAGGCCGGAGATCGACATGCGCGTCGGCCAGAACAATCGCCCACCTGCGAGAGAGGTCGAGGTCTGATCGACCATGGTGACCATGACGTCGAACTTGCTGCCGCGAACCGCGCCGGGCGGGATGAGTCCTTCGACCGCAACGACCGACGAGCCGAGGTCCGCCATGACGCGCTCTGGCCCGAAGCGTTCGGTGCCAGACGCGACCGAGCCGAGATTGTTCTGGAGCATCTCGTTGACGATCCATTGACGGAGGAATCCAGGCACTTCGTTTGAACCGGTGCTGTTGAGGTCGACGACCATGCCGTAGCCCCCGACGTATCGGGGTTGGTTATTGAGGAACGAGCCATAGGACCCGATGCTGCCGCGGAGGTATCGCGGGCCGGAGAAGGTGTTTGCTGCTTCG
>JBGCDC010000020.1:0-2786 GCA_045105055.1 Phycisphaeraceae bacterium
CTCTTATAAACCCCGCCCTCGGCGAGGTATTCGCCCGACTCGACCTGCTTGCACCACTTGCTCGCGGCGTCTTGGATCGCGGAGCCGAGTTGAGCCAGCGGCGGGGCGAAGGGCGGTTGCCAATCGCTCATGCCTAGCACATCCTGCAACACCACAACATGTCCGTCACAGCCAGGCCCGGCGCCGCAGCCCACGACGGGAATGCGTTCGCCTGTGCGTGGGTGGTGGGCCTTGTCCATGATCCGCTGGGTCACTTCGTCGGGCACCGCTTCGACGAGCAGCGCGGTCGCGCCCATCGCGATCATGAGCTGCGCCGTATCGACCAGCACATCCGCATCGCGCTTGCTGCGACCCGCGGCCTTGTACCCGCCATCGACGCGCACCTGCTGCGGGCGACTGCCGATATGTGCAACGACCGGGACGCCCGCCTGAGCTAATTTTTCGACGAGCGTTGCGTGGCTGCCGTCGACCTCGAGCTTTACACAGTCCGCACCCGCATCCTGCATAAACGCGATCGCGTTGCGCACCGCCTCGGCCTCATCGGCTTGGTAACTACCAAATGGCATGTCGGCCATGATCAGCGCGTTGGGCGCACCGCGCCGCACCGCTGCGGTAAGTTCGAGCATGAAGGGCATCTTCGCGGGCAGCGTTGAGTCGTGGCCGAGGATCAGCTGCGCCGCGGTATCGCCGACGAGGAAGCTGCTCACCCCACCCCGCCAAAGCCACTTGGCCGTCGTCGCGTCGTAGCAAGTGAGCATCGCGAAGGTCTGCTTCGTCTCAGCCCACTTCCGCCAATCCCGAAGCGTCACCCGCCGGTCGGGTCGCTGTGTTGTTTCAGTCGTCTGCATATGCACATTGTAATCGACCGTCTATCGTGTTAGGTCAAGGCAAATTTGAACCGCAAAGGCGCGAAGGGCGCGGAGGAAGGCATCAAGGCAGCTTGACACAGATGACACAGATTGATTTTTTGGCTTTTTCAAATCTGTGCCATCTGTGAAATCTGTGGCTAACGGTTTTCTTGCTTGACGCCTTCCTCCGCGCCCTTCGCGCCTTTGCGGTTTAATCATTTTCTCCAATCCCTACAACCGCTACGTCTTACCAAACCACCGCGACCCGCTAAACCACTAGGCAACTTGGCCCGATAAGTCACCGGAGGCATCAACGAAAGGGCTATCGATGTCTGTGCAAACTCAACAGTTCCGTGTCGTCGGCGTTAACACCCAAAGCGGGAAAGATGTATCCGTGGTGATCGATGCCGCGAGTAAGGCCGCTGCCGAGGTTAAGGCCGAAAAGATGCACATCGAGACGACGCACATCGTCCGTCTCAAAGCAGACACGCCCCAACCCCCCGACGAGCACGAGTTGTTCTCGGCCGAGGCCGCTGAAGCCCTGGCAGGTCAACGCACGATCAATCTTGTCGAGGAATGCGTCTCCCACGAAGAGAGCAAGGCAACCCCCGCCGAGGCCGCCGCATCAGCCGAGTCACATCCACGCAATCCCAAGCCGGAAACGCCTGCACCCAAGCCCGCAAGCCCTGAGCCCGAACAAGTCTTCACCGCGATCTCTCGGCCGAGCTATGCCGCACCCTCAAGCCAACGCGATAATCAAGCCGACCAGGTCTCGGGCATGCGAGCCTTCGCGCTCGTCCTTGTCGTACTCCTAGGCATCAGTGCCGGTGCGTACTTCGTACTTGTTCACCAGCCGAATTCGACGATCGCGCAAGACGAAGACCTGATCTTCGGCCAAGACCTCTTTAGCGATGTCCTCGAACCCGCGACAACGGATCAGTCCAACGACGCGATGCGCGACGCATTCAACAACCGCACCGCAAGTGCTGGCGCAAAACCCAACAACCCACCTATCGCACTCGACCAACAACTCCGCATCACCGCCCCGACGGAGGCTGCTTCCGCAGTCGGGTCTACAAACCCGCCAAAGCTCACGCTGCAATCCATTGTGACCACAAACAAGGGCCGCTTCGCCGTCATCAACGGCAAGCTCTACGAACAAGGCCACAGCATCGGCACCGCAAAACTTGTCAGCGTCGCCGACGACTGGGTTCTCATCGAACGCGAAGGCAAACAGTTCACACTGCAGATTGCAAAGAACAACTAGTCGTAGGGTGGGTGAAAGCTAAGCGCAACCCACCGAGAACCGTGACAAGCTTAGATGGTGGGTTGCGCAAAGCCTCAACCCGCCCTACGCAAAATGCACAAACCTACCCCTTCGCGATCGGCGTAAGGTAGCCGACCGGTCGGTCCTCTGCCTTGTACTTCGGGAAGAAGTCTTCCTTGTCCGCGTGGAAGCCGAACAGCGAATACAACGCCTCGGCGAACACGACGCGGAAGTCGACATGCACTGGCAGGTCTCGGCCTGCGACGAGGTTTTTCTTCTCTAGGCCGGTCCACTTACCATAGATATTGCCACCCTTGACCATCCCGCCGACGGCCATCATGAAGCCGCCTCGGCCGTGGTCCGTGCCGTTGTTGCCGTTCTCGTAAACCGTTCGGCCGAACTCGGACATCACAAGCACCAGCGTCTTGTCCATGTGCGTGCCCAGGTCGTCGTGGAACGCGCGGATAGCTTCGGACAGGGTGGTCAGCATGTTGGCCATGGTGCCTTGGGTGCCGCCCTGGTAGGCGTGGTGGTCCCAGCCGCCGTAGTCGATCGCCGCGACTTCCAGGCCCTCGCCGGCCTTGATGACTTTGGCGATGTCGGCCAGTTGGCTTGCGAGACGCGACTTGGGGTACTTGCCGCTCTTGCCTTTGCTCACGATGCCCTTGAGG
>JBGCDC010000021.1:0-3186 GCA_045105055.1 Phycisphaeraceae bacterium
TCGACCGCACCATGGTCGGGCTCGGCTTAATCACCGGGCCAGAGCTCGAACACATCCACGAAGTCGGCCGGGAGATGCAATCGCTGCGTGGCGACCGCGCGGCGATCTCAGGCCAAGCCGAGGCCGCGGTCCAGCGCTCTCGCGAGGAGCGTGCCGAACTCCGCAAGCAAAAGAAAGAAGAAGCCGCACGTAAAAAGCAGGCTCACGCCGAGGCCGTCGCCCGCCGCCGTGCCACCGATATCGTTTACCTCGGCCGAGGCGTCTCGCGCGGGCTCAGCGATCACCGCTCCAATGTCGAGAAGCTCGAAGCATTGAATCTGCCTGTGCTCTCTAGCCCCGCGGACCTGTCCGCAGCTATGGGTGTTTCGATCCCACGCCTCCGCTTCCTCGCGTTTCATAGCGACGCACCGACCCGCGTGCACTACGTCTACTTCACGGTGCCGAAGAAATCTGGGGGCCAGCGGACGCTCTCCGCGCCGCATACCTCGCTGGCCAATGCACAGCGATGGATCCTCGACAACATCCTTCGGCAACTTGCTATTCACGACGCTGCGCACGGCTTTGTGCCTGGGCGCTCGACCGTGTCCAACGCGGCACAGCACCTCAACAAAGAAGTCGTCGTCAACGCCGACCTATCCGACTTCTTCCCGACCATCACTTTCCCGCGGGTGAAAGGTCTGCTGCAGTCCCTAGGCTACTCGCCATCGGTCGCGACGATCCTTGCGCTACTTTGCACCGAGTGCCCACGTCGACCGATGACCTATGGCGGGCAAACCTATTACGCCGCGACAGGCCCTCGCGCTTTGCCGCAGGGCGCGTGCACGAGCCCGGACTTGTCCAACGCCGTCGCGAGGCGGATGGACTTTCGTTTGGATGGCATCGCCAAGAAGCTCGGCTGGACCTACACCCGCTATGCAGATGACCTGACCTTGTCCGCTTCGGGCGAGCAAGCGGACCGAGTCGGCTATCTACTCGCTCGGCTGCGTCACATCGCTCAGGACGAAGGCTTTGCAGTCAACGAAAAGAAGACACGCGTGCAGCGCCGCAACACCCGCCAATCGGTGACCGGCCTCGGCGTCAACGACAAACTGGGGGTCCCGCGCAAGACCGTTCGACGTATCCGCGCGATTCTCCACCGCGCCAGTTTTGAAGGCCTCGCCGCACAGAACCGTGAAAACCAGCCCAACTTCGAGGCATGGCTCGCTGGCATGATCGCCTACATCGAAATGGTAAACCCCCAGCAAGGCCGCGAACTACAAGACACATACCGCCGGATACAAGACCGCGCCTAATCGCTATCCCGCTTGCCCACACTACAACACCCCATTAAGATCACACGATGTAGCGGCTACAGGCCGCCACGCGGGTGTAGCTCAGTGGTAGAGCGTCGCCTTCCCAAGGCGAATGTCGAGAGTTCGAATCTCTTCACCCGCTTTGATGATTCTATTTTTTCGGGATTCCTAATCCGTGTCTAAGTAGGCTTGTGACCTATTGCATGTATGAACGTCTAGAGGCCGTTCGCTACTGCGAGGGCCGGGCTTGGACATCGGCGTAGCCTTCGTCGTCGAAGTAGACGGACAGGGCGTTGGGGTTGCAACACACCGGGCAGTCTTCGATGTAGTGCTGCTCCCGCCCGCCGGTGAGATCGACGCCGACCTGGATCGATTCGCCGCAACTCGGGCAGATATAGTCGGCCGTCTCATCCATCGTCTTACTCTGCGTGCGGTTGGGGGATCATTTTTAGCTTGACTAACCACTCGATCGAGCCGCTCTGCCATGCGTCCCACATCGGCCCTTTGTAGCCGTTGAGGCCGTGGCCGCCGCTGGGGAGTTTGAGGTAGGTGCTTTGGACATCGTGCTTTTGACAGGCGGCGTGGAACATCGCGCTGTTGTCGGGCACGACGACTTTGTCATCCTGAGCATGCGCGAGGTAAGCAGGGGGCGTATCTTTGGTGACTTGTTTTTCGCTGGAGAACTTCTCGATGAGTTCTGCGGTGGGTTCTTTGCCGAGCAGGTTTCGGCGTGACCCGCGGTGGCTTTTCTCGCCCATCGAGATGACCGGATAGACGAGGATCATGAAGTCGGGGCGAGCGCTGAATTGCTCGATCGGGTCGTTCGCATTTTCGTCTCCGAGGTCAAAGTGCGTGCCTGCTGCAGAGGCGAGATGCCCACCGGCCGAGAAGCCGATGATGCCGATGCGGTCGGGGGCGATCTTCCAATCCTTTGCATTGCTGCGTGCGGTACGGATGGTGCGAAGTGCATCGTTGAGTGGGACGTTGGGTCTGCCTTTGGGTAGCTCGTACTCGAGCACGATGCCGGTGATGCCATGCGTGTTTAGCCACTTCGCGATGCCATGACCTTCGCCGCCTCGGACAAGCATGCCATACCCGCCGCCGGGACAAATCACGACCGCCGCGCCGTTGGGCTTCTTCGGATGATGCACGGTAATCTTTGCGGTGCTCTTCGGCTCATCTTCCGGCCATAGCGGCACAGCCAAAGACGTATCCTTCGCATATGTGCCAAGCGTCGGCAGGGTAAAGAGCAGGGCAGCAAAAAGGAACAGGTGTAAGTATTTAAGCCGCATGCGTTCGTGCTCCTTATTCGATCTTATCTTTTGTACCTAACGGACTTGCTCAATCTATTTTACCGACCATGACGCTTGGAGCTTTTGATGCGAGTGATCTGTTCACCTCCGCGCACTTTTTATCGTTTTTGTGCGCGAAAAAAAGCGTGGACGGCCCCGGGAAGCCGTCCACGCTTTTAGTTGTTGTTGCGTTGCTTTATCGAAGGAAAGCGTCTTTCAGTCCGCCATCGACGTGGATGATCGCGCCGGTAGTTTTCTTGAATGCGGGGCCAAGCATCTGGTAGATGGCCTCAGCTTGGTCTTTAGGACTAATCACCGCGTCGAGTAGGTTGCGCGAGGCGTAGAACCGGCCGAGCTTGTGCAGCAAGGTCGCGTCGTCGTCGGTCGTCTCGAACGGGATCGAGTACTTGGACAGGGACGCCATGACGCGTTCGCGGGGGAACATCTTCGAGCCTTCGATGACGGTCGCGGGTGCGACGGCGTTGACGCGGACATTCGGGGCAAGCGTGACCGCGAGTTCGCGGACGAGGTGGTTGCTTGCGGCCTTGGAGGTGTCGTAGGCGATCGAGCCTTGCTTGGCGACGACGGCGTTGACAGAGGTG
>JBGCDC010000022.1:0-9314 GCA_045105055.1 Phycisphaeraceae bacterium
CACCTAGACCGTACGAGCCTTCACGCAGCGCTCGAGGCACCGCCCGCAGTGCGTCTTCAGAAAGCGAGATCACGATCGGCAGGCACATGATCCCCACCGCCAGGCCCGCGCCCATCGCGTTATAAACCTCGACATCGAACAGGCCAAACAGACCCGCAGGCTCGGTGAGTAAATTGCCCGAAGCGTCTTTGAGGTACTCGCCGGTTTGCTCGTCTTTGATTTTGACGCGCCACCACTCCCACCGCAGCAGGTAGGGCGTAATAAACGTCACGGCGAAGAAGCCGAACACCACCGTCGGGACGCCGGCCAGCACTTCGATGATTGGTTTGATGACGTTGCGGACCTTTGGCTTGGCATATTCGCTGAGCCAAATCGCGGAGATGAGTCCGATCGGTAGGGCGAAGATCATCGCGACGAACGCGACCTTCATCGTACCGAAGATCAGAGGCCAAACGCCGAAGTGTTTCTCGCCGCCGAGCAGCGGGTTCCACTCGAGGCCGAAGAAGAATTGGCCGGGGGTAACGACGGAGATGTTGCCTTGGCCGTCCATGTGTCCTTCGGGGTTGAAGAACTCGATGGTCTGCGTCAGCAGGATGAAGACGATGCCGAGCGTGATCGTGACGGTGATCCCGGCGCAGCCGATGAGCGCGGCCATGATGATGCGCTCTCGGATGCGCTGAGCGGTTTTAGAGCGTCGCTTGCTGAGCGGCAACTGGATATCGGTGTTCGTATCAGTCAAGGCAGGTTATCCATCTAAGTCGTTTTATGAAGACGACACGCCATGGTTAAACGGCGTGTCGCGTGTGTTGTATTAATCAATCCGCGGTGGGTTTACTTGTAAACCTCGGTGACCGGGCCTTCAACCTTTTCGCCGTCGGCGGTGAGGTATTGGGTGCCGGTCTTCTTGTTCTTGACGTTTGCTTCAGCACGGTCGTAGATCATGCCGGGCAGCGCGACGTAGCCGACTTCTTCGGAGAAGTCCCCCGCGTCAGAAAGGTAGAAGTCGATGAAGGCTTTGACTTCAGGACGCTCAAGCGAGCTTGCCTTGACGTAGATGAACAGGGGGCGGGAGAAGGGGTTGTAGTCGCCCGACTCGATGTTCTTAGGGTTGGGGCCGACGGCCTTGCCTGCCTTGTTGACGATCGGGACCGAACGGAGCTTGTCTTTGTTGGCAAAGTAGTACGCCGCGCCGAAGAAGCCGATCGCGCCGCGGTCGCCGGTGATCCCAGTGACTAGGACATTGTCGTCTTCGGATTCGCTTACGTCGTCACGGATGGCGTCTTCGCTCTTGCCGACGACGACTTCCTTGAAGTAGTCGAAGGTACCCGAGTCTGTGCCGGGGATGTACATTTTGATCTCGATGGCGGGCCATGAAGCGTCGATGTCTTTCCAGGTCTTGACCTTGTCCTTGTTGGATGAGAGGAACATTTTCTTGAGTTGATCAACGGTGAGCTTGTCGGCCCAGGTGTTGTTCTTGTTGACGACGATGGATAGGCCGTCATATGCAACGGGGATCTCGACGAAGTCGATGCCGGCTTCCTTGAGCTTGAGCATTTCCTTGGCCTTGATCGGGCGTGAAGCGTTGGAGATGTCGGTCTCGCCCGCCGCGAACTTCTTCATGCCGCCGCCGGTGCCGGAGAAGCCGACGGAGATCTTGACTTTGTCGTTGAGCTCGTGGAAGGTTTCAGCGACGAACTGGGTGATGGGGTAGACGGTCGATGAGCCGTCGATCTTGATTTGCCCCGCCAGCTCGGCCTGAGCCGGGGTGCCTGTGGCCAGTGCGATCGCAGCACCGGCGACAAACGCGGTCTTCTTAAGGGTCGTGAACATGGGTTTCCTTTGGTTAGGTGTTGGATGAAAGTCGCAGGAGCGCCCCCGCCCGCTGCGAAGGGGGAAAGATAGCGGTGGACTGTTAGAGAACGGTTAGCGATGTGCGAACAATGAGTAAGGCGAGGAGATTCATTTCGGCACCGCTGTTTCAAGCCAATGAACGCTGTCAAAACCCAACCCCGCGCACAACTTGGGGTACACTTTCCCTTGATGAACATCTGCTCACAAAACGCTGGCTTACGTGCCTTGACGCTAGGCCTCGCGCTCTTCGCCGGGGCGTACCTCACCGGCTGCGAGTCGGCGGGCGTGACCTACGAATCTTTATATGAGGGGTTCTTTGGTGACGAGCCGCCGCCGGCTCCGAGCGTGGCTGTGGCCATGATGTTTAATCGTGAAGACGCGGATCAACGCCGACAAGGCATCTCGTGGATTGCATCGTCGCCCTTTGGCGGCGAAGAAGAGTACGTCAACAGCTACCGACTCCTTGTCGAAGATCCCGATCCCGGTGTCCGCGCCGCGTCTGCCACTGCGCTAGGCCGGCACGGCAGCATCCAGGACGCCATGACCCTTGCGACGCTCCTTAAAGACGAAAACGATCTTGTCCGTTGGCAAGCTGCTGACGGTCTGCGCAAACTCCACAACCCCGCCGCCATCCCCGCGCTGATCGAACGCCTCGATCCCGACATTGAAGACGACGCTGACACTCGCGCCACCGCCGCTCTCGCGCTAGGGCAATACCCCGACGACATCGTCTTCGCTCGCCTCGCCACCGCGCTCGAGCAAGGCAGCTTCAACGTCGTCAACGCCGCGCATGGCTCACTCAAACTCCTCACCGGAACCGACCAAGGCATCGAGCCGCAAGCCTGGGCCGCCTGGTTTGAACAAACCGATAACCCCTTCGCCAACCAGCAAACCTACACCTACAACCTTTACCAACCCGACCGCGATTGGTTCGACCAGTACGTCACCTTCTGGAACAACAGCGACGGCGGCGGCCCCAAAGGCCCACAAACCCCACGCGGGTTGAGTGACGGCGAAGGAGGCTAAGCCGGTATCCCCTGCACGGGGTGCCACGGTCGATCCGGTTCACCGGCCACACGTGCAATGTGCGAAACCAAGGTGATCACTTGGTATAGACATGATGTGAGTTTCGGCAAGTGCGACTGCGGAGCAGATCGGCCGTGGCACCCACGTGACCCGGTTTGTATGTGTATCTCAACCCCGCGATGCCCACTCGTCTTCGTATGGGCCCAGCTCTTTTTTAAGTGCGTCGTGCTCTTGTTGCAACGTGCTGAACTTGGTGTTGTCTTTGTAGGTCTCAGGATCGGCGAGCTGGGCCTCGATGTTGCTGATCTTTGATTCGATTGATTCGATCTTTTCTTCGAGCTTTGTGGTGTCTATGCCGGAGAGGGCTTTGTTCTTTTTGCCCTTGTTTTTGGATTTAGACTTCCCGCCCGCTGAAGCGGGCTCGCCTTTAACCTTGTTTTTATCTTGGCGTTTTGGCGCTTTGGCGTCTTGGCGTTGATTGCCTTTTGCGGTCTCTTTCTTTCCCTTCTTCGCTTCCGCCTTTTCTGCATCGACGAGGACATCGCTGCTACCGGTTTGAGTTTCGAGGTACTCGCTGTAGGTGCCCAGGAAGTGTTGGACGTTGCCGTGGCCGTCAAACACGATCAGTTGATCGACGAGGTGTTCGAGCAGCATGCGGTCGTGCGTGATGAGGATCAGAGTGCCTTCGCCGCCACCGCTACCACCGCCGGTGGAGTACTTCTTCTGCGAAGCGTTGTATCGGCGAAGCGCTTCTTCTAGCCGCTCCGCCGCCGGGATATCCAAGTGGTTCGTCGGCTCATCGAGCACCATCAAGTTATGCCCTCGGCTCATCAACCCTGCCAGCACCGCGCGGGCGCGCTCGCCACCACTGAGCACGTTCATCGGCTTGTCTTGCTCCATACCACTGAACAAGAACGCTCCCGCGAGGTCGCGTGCTTCTTGCTCGGTGCCGCTTTCGACAAATTTACGCAGGTATTCGACGATCGTGTTTTTAAGATCGAGGTGTTCGTGTGTTTGGCGGTACCAGCCGACGTCAACTTGTGCTCCGAGCTTGGTGGTGCCCGCGGTGGGGTCTTGCTCGCCGAGGAGGCAGCGGATGAGCGTGGATTTGCCGGCACCATTTGGGCCGATGACGCCGATCTTGTCGCCACGTTTGATGGAGATGTCGAAGTTCTCGAAGAGCTGCTTGCCGTCGAACGCGACCTTGAGGTCTTCTGCGATGCAGACCTGATCGCCACTTCGGGCCTTGGGCTCTAGGCGGAGCTTCATCGTGTCCAACTCCATCGGCGGCTCGAGCGACTCGTCGCGCACATAACGTTCGAGGCGCTTCTCGCGACCTTGCGCCTGCTTGGCTCGCTGGCCTGCGCGGAAGCGATCGATGAAATTTTGTTCCTGCTTGATTTTCGTGCGCTGTTTCTCAAACGCTCGACGTTGATCCTCGATCCGTATCGCACGCAACTCGCGGAACTTCGCGTAGTTGCCCGGATACTCGACCATGCCGCCTGCTTCGAGCTCGTAGATCTTGCTGACGCTGCGGTCCAAGAGCCAGCGGTCGTGACTGATCAGCACCACCGCGCCACGATAGTCCCGCAGATACTCTTCAAGCCATTGCCGACCCGCGATATCCAAGTGGTTCGTTGGTTCGTCCAACAGCAAAATATCGGGCTCACTGAGCAGCAGCATCGCCAACGCGAGTCGGCCTTTTTGTCCGCCGCTGAGGTCGCCGCATTTCACTTGGAACACTTCGTCTTCCAAGCCTAGGCCGTGCAGGGTCTGGTCGATTTTGTGATCAACTGCGTACCCACCTGCCGCCTGCATCTCGTGTTCAAGCCGCTCGTACTTCTTGAGCAGCTTGTCCATCTCGTCTCCCTCGGCCTCGCCCATCGCGTGAGCAACCTTGTCGAGATCTTTATGCAGCTTCTCAAGCTCCGCGAATGCGGCGCCGGCCTCTTCGCGAAGCGTCTTGTTTTCGTCGTATTGGTGATCCTGTTTCAGATAGCCCGCCGACGCGCCGCGCGCGAGCTGGATCTGTCCGGATTCGGGCTTGTGTGTTACAACGCCCGCGATGAGTTTGAGCAGCGTCGATTTGCCGCAGCCGTTGGCCCCGACAAGGCCGACGTGTTCACCTGCGGAGATGGTGAGATTGACGCCGTCTAGGATCGTGCGATCGCCAAACGAAAAGACAAGATTTGCAACGGAAAGTAGTGCCATGGTGGGGCGATAGGGTAGCAGATTGGGCGGCCGATTATTTATCGCCCCCTCTTAAGCGGCCGGTAAAAACGACCGATGCAACAAGAGAGTCGCGATACTCGCCAGAGCGATCGGTTTCGAGATCGCTGAGATAGAGGGGGTCATGATGACCGAGCAACGAGTGCGTACATTGAGCCGAGGTCTCACACTCATCGAGTTGATGATTGTGGTCTCGATCCTTGGAATCCTTGCAGCGATCGTTGTACCCACCTTTAGCCAAGGCTCGGACGACGCCAAGCACGCGACCGCCGCCGTCAACGTCAAAGCGGTTCAAACCAAGATTCAAGAGTATTACCTCAACCATGATGCTTGGCCCGACACCATCGATCCGGGTTGGTTCGCTGGCGGCGCGATCCCCGACAACCCCTACATCGACGGCACGCCAAGCCTTGTGGTCCAAAACATCACGGGTAAAACCGAGCTAGATGTCAAGTACCCCAACTCTAGCGGTAGCATGATCTTTTGGTACAACCGCGCGACAGGTAGCTTCCACACCCGCGTCCCATGGGCGGGCAGCGATGAGGCGACGCTTGAACTCTACAACCGCGTCAATCACATCGAAGCTGTAAATTATTAGTAGGCATTGAACATTTGTCGTGTTTCCACTCGCTTCGATGACGTACGCGTGGATATGGGGGAAAGATCCTTTCTTACTTCGGGGGTACTCGTTCACTTCGTGTTCGCTGTCCGAATCAACGGAATAAATACTTCTGAGATATGCTGTCCGCTTCTCAATTCATACTTTTCCGGAGTAGCGGAATGACAAACGAATACGAGTACGGCGAGGAAGACGAGCCCGAAGACTTTAACGATGCGCTTGATGCGTTGGCTTCCGCCAGTTCTTCCAGCGATAAGGCTATTCGCGATATCGATACTGTCCCAAGGCCCAAAGCTGGGCGGAGTCCGCGTGGGACAGCTAAGGTGCGAATGGATGCAAGCCGTCGGCTGATCGGCAACGCGTGGTGTAAATCTTGCGGCGAGAGTATTGTCGGCCAAACACTCAAAGCAACTTGCGAGACGTGTGATACGCCTGTGCTCGAATCGGTGGATAGACGGCAGCTCGGTTTTGCAGATCGAGCATGGCTTTTCGGCTTGTACCGCGGTATGAATCTGATGGCCGTCGGTACCTTGGTCATCATCATCTTCAGCGGCCTAGGGATAGGCTTTCTAAATTTTCTAAAGAATGACCCTCCGCCTTTTCGGGATGGATGAGAGCACGGTTGATGTGCTCATCATGCTGCGTGACATCGTCTTGAGTCTCGGTTCGTCGCTGATTTATGCCATCTCGGTGTTTCAGATCAGTCGGCCTCGGCCGGATCAGCTCGATTCTACGTTCCCGCAATATCTCGCAAAGCTCGTGCGTTGGCTGATCTTGCCATCGCTTTTGATCCACGTATGTCTAGGGATTGGCCTCTCTGTTGTCACCGGGCTTGGCCATGGAAGGGAAGAGATGGTTGCAATCATCAGCCTGAGCATGATCCCTATCTATCTCGTGCAGTTCGTGGGTTGGCTGTTGTTGATGGTTTATCTGATGGTCCTAGCCAAGCGTATCCCGAGCCCAAAGCTCGCGCAATCAACGCTCTATGTGACGATTGCCGTGCCCGGCAGCATGGTGGTTGGTTTCGTGGTGCTCTTTTTGATTGCCTTGGCTGCTGGCGTCTCGTCTGATCCGCGATCTTATGCAACGGTGCTTCTAATGAGCAGTTGCATGTTTATGTTGGCCGTGTTGTCGATGTTGGTCTGGTACGTGATGGTTCTTTTCCGCTACCGCCGGGCATTCGCGGGCTTGGTGGGTGTGGACCTCAGTGATAAGCGATCGCATCGCAGTGACAGCGAATGACGACTTTGAATAACGCGTGAAATAGCCCGCCAGCGGATGGTGCTGTGGCAGTTTTTTAGCAATGAAAAAACCCGCCTTGCGGCGGGCTTTGTTCTTATCTCGCTGACATCCTTGGAAAGATGCAGGGGACTCGTTAGATTTATTCGCCGCCTTGCTTGGCGAGGATTTCCTTGGCGATGTTGTTCGGCACTTCGCGATAGGTCAGTGGTTCCATCGCGTAGGACGCTCGGCCTTGGCTCATGCCACGAAGGCTGTTGGAGTAGCCGAACATTTCGGACAGAGGTGCCTCGGCAGTGATGACGCGGGTATTGCCACGCTCTTCGTCGCCGATGACTAGGGCACGGCGACGGTTGAGGTCGCCGGTGACGTTGCCGAAGAATTCGTCGGGGGTGGTGACGACGACCTTCATGATCGGCTCTTGTAGGCAGAGGCCTGCTCGGCGGGTCGCTTCCTTGAATGCGTTGACGCCAGCCATCTCGAAGGCGATCTGCGACGAGTCAACATCGTGGTACTTACCGTCGATGACCTTGACTTTGACGCCCAGCAGCGGGTAGCCCGCGAGGACGCCGGTCTTTGCGGTGGCACGTGCACCCGCACCGACGGAAGGGATGAACTCGCGTGGGATGGAGCCGCCGACGATGCCGTCTTCGAACGCGACGCCGTCGATGTACTTGAGATTCTGCTCGATGGCTTCCTCTTCGCTGATCGGGCAGACTTCGATCGTACAATCGCCGAACTGGCCACGGCCGCCGGACTGCTTCTTGTGCACGCCGCGAGCGGTAGCTTCCTTGGTGATCGCTTCTTTGTAAGCGACACGTGGCTGACCGACGTTGCCGCCGATCTTCATGTCACGGGTCAGCTTGGTCGTGATGATCTCGAGGTGGAGTTCACCCATGCCCGCGATGATGGTTTCGCCGGTTTCTTCGTCGTAGTGCGTCTGGAATGACGGGTCTTCGCGACGGATGGTACCGAGCGCGTTGGCTAGCTTTTCCTTATCCGCACCGGTAGCGGGCTCGATGGACATCGAGATAACAGGCTCGGGGAAGTCCATACGGTCCAGAACAATCGGGTCGTCTGGTGAACAGAGGGTTTCGCCGGTGTAGCTGTTTTTCAGGCCGACAACGGTGACGATCTCGCCAGCGAGAGCGAAGTCGCGGGCCTTACGGTCGTTTGCGTGCATCTCGAAGATACGGCTACAGATTTCGCGTTTGCCGTTGTTCGAGTTGAGAACGCGGGTGCCTTTTTCAAGCTTGCCCGAGTAGATGCGGAGGTAGGTGAGGTCGCCGTGAGCGTCGTTGACGACCTTGAATACGAGTGCGGAGAACGGGGCGTCTTCGGTGTGCGGGCGGGTCAGCCGGAGGTCTGCATCGTCGGGGTCGGTGCCTTCGACGTCGGGGACTTCGGTCGGGTTGGGCAGGTAGTCAATGATGCCATCGAGGACTTTTTGCACGCCGATGTTTTGTAGTGCCGAGCCGCAGAAGGTCGGGTGGATCTTGCGAGCGAGCGTACCGATACGCAGAGCTTTTTTGACTTCTTCGTTGGTGAGCGTGCCTTCTTCGAGGAACTTCTCGGTCAGAGCGTCGTCCATTTCCGCAGCGCGTTCGATCATCACTTCGCGGAGCTCTTCGGCTTTGGCCTGTAGCTCTTCGGGGATGTCTTTCTCGATGATGGTCGTGCCTTTGTCTTCTTGATCGAAGTAGTAGGCTTTCATTTCGATCAGGTCGATGACGCCTTCGAAGGAGTCAGCCTTGCCGATGGGGTACTGGACCATGACGGCCGGTGCCGCGAGGCGTGCGTCGATTGTGCCAAAGGCATAGTCAAAGTCAGCACCCATCTTGTCCATCTTGTTGATGAAGCAGATACGCGGGACTTTGTAGCGTTGAGCCTGACGCCAAACGGTTTCGGATTGTGCTTCGACGCCTTCTTTGCCGTCGAAGACGACGACCGCGCCGTCGAGGACACGCATGGATCGTTCGACTTCCATGGTGAAGTCGACGTGGCCTGGGGTGTCGATGAGGTTACAGGTGTACTCGACGCCGTCGCGTGTCCACGGGCAGGTGGTCGCGGCGGAGGTGATCGTGATACCGCGCTCCTGCTCGTCCTGCATGTGGTCCATGGTGGCGGTGCCGTCGTGGACTTCGCCGACCTTGTAGGACTTGCCGGTGTAGAAGAGGACGCGTTCGGTGGTGGTCGTCTTGCCCGCATCGATGTGGGCGCAGATGCCGAAGTTACGTGTCTTTTGGAGTCGGGTGTTGGTGCCTGTAGTGGTCGCGGTGGACATCGTCGTTCCCTGGGTAGGGGGTTTAATTGGGCCGATGTCAGCGGCGACACCGGTCGTGCCCAGCCA
>JBGCDC010000023.1:0-4766 GCA_045105055.1 Phycisphaeraceae bacterium
TGCCACTGGGCGTTGGTTTCGCTCTCTGTGGGCGGCGCGGGCTTCGTCGGTGTCTCGTATGCCCAGTGCCCCTCGTACTCGGCCCCTTCGTTAATCCATCGCTTGAGCAGCTCGACCTCGTCGTCTGTCAGAGAGATCTTCGCCTGAGGAGGCGGCATCACGAGGTTGGGTTTCTTTGTCGTGATGCGTTTGATGACTTCGGATGTATCCGCGTCGCCGGGCACGATCGGCACCTTACCGCTGGCCTTGGCAGGGACGACAGCACCTTCGCGGATGTCGAGGCGGAATCCACCAGCATCTTTCGCAACGGCAGCATCCGGTCCATGACAAGCGAAACAGTTCTCAGAAAGAATCGGCCGAATATCGCGGTTAAAAGAAAGCGGTTGATCTTGATCAGGTTTGTTCGCGGCAGGCGTCAATTGGATTGCGACAGAATCACTACTACCGGCCTGCTGCACGAGCCAAACGCCTCCCAACACAATAGCTCCGGCCGTGGCTAAGGTGAAGGTTCGTTTTAAGAGCGTGTTGTTCATCCGCGTGGGTTTCTTAGGCTGACGTCGGCTTAGGAATGCTTCTTTATAGAGTACGTGAGGGTATCGGTATTACGCCATCAGTGCTTTCATCAAATGTAAGTCAAACACTTGTCCAAATTGGCTTGTCATTCGTCAGGGCAGGCTTTAATCATGATTTCTACGCATATAAACGAGGCGTGTCCCCCGCATCGCAAGAAAAGCCTTGATTCATAGGCCGGTGGTGCTCTATGCTGAAGCTTCATGTCGTTTGGGCTCTAGTGGGTAGTAGGTAAGTGGCCCGTCTCCGCCGCGATTTTGTGGCACGTCTCTTTGGTTTGTGTTTCATTTCATTTAGGGGTTTTCGATGGTGAGTCATCCCGGCTCAGGCCGAATCAACTTGGACTATCTGCTGGACCGCAGCGATCGGATCGTGAAGGTCTGTCCGCAGTGGTCGGACCTAGCGCGGCAGCGCATGGCGATGCGCTTGGATGAAGAGATGGTGCTGGGCCGAAGCCTGTGGGACTTCGTTCAAGGCGGCGCGACGCAGCGGCTCTATGACACGCTTATTCACCACTGCCGAGCGACCGGCCAAAAGCTGACCTTCACCTATCGCGGTGATAGCCCTGATGCGATCCGCTACATGCGCATGGTGTTGCTCCCAGGCTATCACGGCATCGTCCGCTTTCGTAGTGAACTACTACATGAGCAGTCGCGCCGACGCGCGGTGTATTTCACGCACGCCGCCTACCCACGCCGACCCGAACTCTTGCAGTGTGGTTTGTGCAATCGGCTCGAACACAACGGCCGGTGGTACACGCTCGACGATGCACTACGAAACACCGACGCGATCGACAGCTTGATGCCGACGGAGGTGGGCGACACCGTCTGCGAAGGCTGTATTACGCGGATCGAGAACGCAACGGGGGTTAGGTTGTAGGGAGAGCATTTGACGGGATCGCGAGATATGCAGGATTGACTGGATCAAATCAAACCCAGATTGAATCTTCCCTTGATTTGCAACATCCCGGCAATCTCGAACATCCCGCAATCACGTCAAAAGATCAGTGTAAAAATAAACGCAAACTCGAGAGCGCCATCACCATGCCGTGCTCGTTGGCGGCATCGGTAACGAGGTCGTCGCGGGCGGACCCCCCGGCGTGGACGACGTACTTCACGCCGCTGCGGGCGGCCCGGTCGAGGTTGTCGCGGAAGGGGATGAACGCGTCGGATGATAGAGCGAGTTGGCCGTCACCGAAGGTTGCGCACCAGTCGCGTGCTTCGTCAGGCGTAATCGCTTGCGGCTCGCCGCTTAGCAGGCTCAACAATCCGCCGCGCTCGATGTCATCGAGCTCGTGGTAGCGGACGAATTGATCGAGCGCGTTGACCTTGTCCGGCCGTTTCACGCCGTCTTTGAAGAGACCAATCAGTGCGAGCGACTTGGGGTGCTGCTTGAGCATGAACCGGTCGGCCTTGTCGCAGGCCAGGCGGGTACACGCGATACGTGACTGCTGGCCAGCTCCGACGCCGATGGCTTGGCCGTGCATGGCGACGGCGATCGAGTTGGACTGCGTGTGCTTGAGCGTCGCGGTCGCCACGAGCAGCGACTCGACGGCACTTTCGGGCAGCTCTTTCTGGTCGGTCACGACATCACTAAGCAGCGATCGATCGATCGCCGCATCGTTGTAGGTCTGCTCAAGTGTAAGGCCAAAGCACGTCCGCGATTCGACCGAGCCGGTTGAAGGCGCATAGGTTGGATCGATTTGCAGCATGACGTACTTGCCGCCTTTTTTCGCGGCCAAGATTGCCTTGGCTTCTTCGTCGTAGCCCGGTGCGATGATGCCGTCGGACACTTCGGGCTTGATCAGCGCGGCGAGCGATGCGTCAACGGTTTCGCTGACCGCGATGAAGTCGCCAAACGATGCGCCGCGGTCTGATGAGCGTGCCTTCGCATAAGCCGCCGCGATCGGCGAGTAGTCGTGCTCACTTGGCGAGGGGTAGAAGTT
Source organism: Phycisphaeraceae bacterium (assembly GCA_045105055.1). GTDB lineage: Bacteria > Planctomycetota > Phycisphaerae > Phycisphaerales > Phycisphaeraceae > JAHQVV01. Next base: position 2,516 of record JBGCDC010000023.1, read on the forward strand.
CGCAGCACAGAAGTCGTTGGTGAGCTCGCCAGCCACCGCGGCACCGGCGGGGGAGACATGCTTGAACGATGCGGCGGCGGGTTTATCGGTGGCGGCTTTGAGGTCGCGGACCAGTTCCCAGCCACGCAGGCCGTCGAGCGCGTTGATGAAGGACGGGCTGCCGTTGACGATGTTCAGCGGGCTGTCGCCTTGGCCGTAGTAGAGGATGCGTGCGGTGGGCTGATTGGGATTACAGCCGTACTTCAGGGGCAGTTCAGTAGTCATGCGCGGCATCGTAGCAGGCCGCTTGCGGCTTAGCCCGCCGACTCATTCGGGGATTGCATCCGCGTATTGAGTCTTGAACGCATCCAAGCAATCGATGCCCTCGGGCAGTGTCGCTTCGTCCATCAAAAGCACGGGGATACCGTCTTTAATGGGGTATCTTAGGCCAGCCCCTTCGGGTACTTCGGCGACGAGTTCGTCGCCTTCCTGGCGGAGACTGCTGCGGGTCAGTGGGCAACGCAGGATCGCGAGGACGTCGGGTGTCAGTGCTTGTTTCGGTTCGTCGGCCATGGGCGTATCCTATCCGGGCAGCAAGCGTCTATCATGCTGTGTCAAAAACATAAGGAATTAAGCGATGCCGAAGTGGATAACAACCGTGGGACTGTGTGCCGTGCTAGCGGCGATGATTGGAATCGGCTTGCAGCAGGGCGTGGCCGAGGATGAGCCCGCCGGTGAGGACGCTGCGGCTAAGAGCGACGTCGATCTAAAAGTGATCAGCGACCCCTCGCACGAGAAGATGAATCTCAGTGCGCCGGAAACGTTTGACGTGCGATTCAAAACGACGAAAGGCGACTTTACGGTCAAGGTCCACCGCGACTGGGCGCCCAACGGTGCCGACCGTTTCTATAGCCTCGTGAAGAACGGCTACTACGACGGTACACGCTTCTTTCGCGTGGTCGAAGACTTCGTCGTGCAGTGGGGCATCCATGGCAACCCGGATGTCAATGCCGCTTGGTACGACCCGGCGAACAAGGCCGCGGTTAATATCCGGGACGACAAGCGTAAGAAGTCCAACAAGAAGGGCACGATCACATTCGCGAATGCTGGGCCGAACACGCGATCGACGCAGATCTTTGTGAACCTTGACGACAATGACTTCCTTGATAATGAAGCCCGCGTTGGCTCCATCTTCGCACCCTTCGGCGAGATCGACGAAGCAGGCATGAAGGTCGTCAATAAGCTCTATAAAGGCTACGGCGAACCACCTCGCCAACTTCAAGGCCTACTTGCGGAGAAGGGCAATGAAGTCCTAGACGAGTACTTCCCCAAGATGGATGGCATCCAATCCGCGACAATCGTCAAGGACGAATCGAAAGAAGAAGCCAGCGAATAACGCTACACTGTTTGACCAAAACTCGAAGCCCACGGATTTATTCCGTGGGCTTCTTTAACTCACAAGATCCCCCTCGAAAGGACACCCCATGACCACCTGCACCATCCACACCGACAAGGGCGAAATCAAAATCGAACTCTTTGTCGATGATTGCCCTGATACCACCGGCAACTTCATCAAACTCGCTAAGGACGGCTTCTACGACGGCCTAACGTTCCACCGCGTCATCCCTGACTTCATGGTTCAAGGCGGCTGTCCCGACGGCACCGGCATGGGTGGCCCGGGCTACAAATTCGACGACGAAAAGAGTGCTTTGGCTAAGGAGCACCAAGTTGGCTCGCTATCCATGGCCAACGCTGGTCCAAACACCAACGGCAGCCAGTTCTTCATCACCCACATCGCCACCGATTGGCTCAACGGCAAGCACGGCGTCTTCGGCCAAGTCCTCGAAGGCCAAAATATCGTCGACACCATCGAAGGCGGCGATACCATCAACCAAGTCGTCATCGCGGAAGGCTAAAACTCACCTGCGTTGCTTTTAATAAGCAATCTTGATGCGTGGGTCTTGACAGCGATGCGTCGTGACTTAATGTGAAGTGATTCGTTCACACCTTGGAGTTTGGCATGAAACCGCTCCGTTTGATTCGTCGTATCCATGGGCCTTTGGTCTGCCTTGTGATCGCCTGCTTTGTGTCGGTGGGTTGCAAGAGCAGTGAACAAACCGTTTACCTTGGCAAGCCTTCGCAGGCTTATCGCGCGGATAATGGCGCGGTGCTGCTGGGTTACAACGTCCTGCCCGCGCTGCAGCCGACGCTTAAGCTTTCGGTTCAGCCCCCGGCATCGCCTGAGTACGCGGGTTGGCATTGGCTTGTCATC